>JABXJY010000352.1 GCA_013375385.1 Desulfobacterales bacterium | reverse complement strand
TCCAGAGTTCCAATCACTCTGCCCTGTCTCGGACAGGCATGATCAAGGTATTGTCACCATACGGTACAAACCGAGAGAGAAAATCCTGGAGAGCAAATCTGTCAGGGATTACCTAATGATGTGGAGAAACAAAAGAAACTGGCAGGAATATATAACCGAGGAAATTGCCGATCTCTTATACAAGACCTGTGAGCCTGATTGGCTAACAGTGACAATCAATTGGTCTGCCAGGGGGGGGATCGTGGCAAAAACTATGTCCAAGAGGGGAAACGTATAATAAGTTAGCTCTTTCCAAAGGGGGCTTTCTTGACTTTGCTATCACTTCTGGTTATATTCTAAGCTATAATTTCCCTAAATAAACAGAGGTTATTTAATACGAGAGATGTCTAACAAAGATTACTATAAGATTCTTGGGGTAGGTAAATCTGCCAGCAGCCAGGATATTAAAAAGGCTTACAGGAAGCTGGCTATGAAATACCACCCTGACAGGAACCAGGAAAACAAGGCCGCCGAAGAGAAGTTTAAGGAGATAAGTGAGGCCTATGCGGTCTTGAGCGATCCGGAGAAGAAAAAACAGTATGATATGTTTGGAGCTGAGGGCTTCCAGCAAAGATACAGTCAAGAGGACATCTTCAGAAGCTTTGATTTCGGCGATATACTAAAAGAATTTGGCTTTGGAAATGCCGGCAGCTTTAAGAGGGGAGGAGGTTCAGGTATATTCAGCCACATCTTCTCTGGGGCAGGAAGGGGTCCCAGCTACAGGACAAAAGCAGACCCCTATAGCTCCGCTTTTACTGGCTTTGGCGGTCGCACTGGGGGTTTGAAAGGCCAAGATGTAATCTACGAACTGCCCGTACACCTGGATGATATTGTCAAGACTCATGAGAAGACTATCTCCTATAACTTAGGCGGAATGCAACAGATAAAGGTTAAGATACCTGCTGGGATAGGTGATGGAAAGAAATTAAGACTTGCTGGGAAGGGTCAGCCAGGACCAGGAGGAGGGTCTCCAGGAGATCTCTATATCAGGGTAAAGGTTTTGAATCACCCTATCTTTCGGCGTGAAGGGAATGACCTGTATATGGATAGAGAGATAAAATTCTCGGAGGCCGCAATAGGGACAAAGATTGAGGTCCCAACCATCGATGGTAAAAGGCTTAGCCTTAAGATACCAGCTGGGTCTCAGGGTGGCTCAAAGTTGAGGCTAAAGGGATATGGCATGCCCAGCATGGGTGGACGAGGCAGAGGAGATGCATACGTAAGGATACATATTGCGGTACCGAAGAAGCTAAACAGCAAGCAGAGAGCAATAGTACAAGAACTCAAAGGTTTGGATCTGTGATAGATAAGACCGGCAGAAATTTTACCCTGTTAGAAAGAAAGCTCGCCCATTCATGGCAAGGTAAAAGAAGCAATAAGCTTGACCGGGGCTTGAACCTTCGTTTAAACTTCCTAACAGGGTTTACCTTCCTGACCATAGTACTCACCCTTTTACTTACCCTTGTTTTTGTACCCCTTGCATGGGGTGTCAAAAACCTTCCCGTCCCTCAGGCACTGATAAACGATTTCGCAGGTATCATACCCCCCTCCTACGCACAGAAGATGAACCTCCTTGCCCGTGAAGTTCTCGATAAAACAGGAGCTACCCTGACAGTTGTCACCTTCAAGGATATTGGTGGCGCCAATATAGATGAGTTCACCAACCGGCTCTATGAAAAATGGGGTGTAGGCAAGAAAGGGGAGGATAGGGGGATTATGATCCTCCTTGCCCTCAAGGAACGAAGGGTTCGGATAGAGGTGGGATATGGCCTTGAGGGGATTATACCCGACGGCTTAGCAGGCCAGATAAGGGATCAGGCTATAGTCCCTTACCTAAAAAAAGGAGAATACGGGTTAGGTCTTCTAAACGGCCTCTATGCCACAGCCAGTATTATAGCCAAGGATAAAGGCATCAAATTGACAGGGTTACCCTCCACGCCAAAAAGAGTTTCATCAAGAAGAAGCCGTTCCTCTTATGGTATTATTCCTCTTCTCTTCTTAATCTTCATATTTCTGTTCCTGTTCAGATCCGGACG
>JABXJY010000351.1 GCA_013375385.1 Desulfobacterales bacterium | reverse complement strand
TCGCTAATTGATGAAATGTATGCTGAAGAAAACTCTGCCAAAACGAAATAGGCTATTGCCCTATTGGATTTCTGTTTTTGCTCCTTCCATCCGATATGGGGCACAGCTCAGGGTACATCAGTCTACAATCAGACCTAAGGTTTTTCCATCTCTTAGGTTCACAAGTCCTTCCTCACAGATTCTCAAAAAGGGTATGGCCGCGCCTGTCAGGGTAATAAGGGTCAGCAAGGGATTGTCAAAAGGGAAACCAAGATCCTTTACAACCCTTGTTGTCTCTTCCATCCTTTTTGAAAGCATCTCCATAGGCATATCAGCCATGATGCCAAATACAGGCAAGGGGATCTCTGCCAGGGTCTTCCCCCTTGCAGAGGCAACAGCCCCTCCCTGTAGAGCGTAAATCCTGTTAACGGCACCTGCCATATCCTCATCATTTTCACCTACAACAATGATATCCGATGTATCCCAGGATCCACTGCATGCAATAGCCCCCGTGCTTAAATGGAATCCCCTGATAAGCCCGACAAAGATCTTTCCTGGAGAATACCCTCTGTCAATAGCCGCTACCTTTATTATATCCCTGCTTACATCTGATCTGATTTCACCGTCAATGACAGGGACAGAAACTATGAGCTCTTTGGTCAACAGATCCGTAACCTGGTCTATTACCCTGACGTTCACCTGAGAGGTGTTTTTTTTGACCGGTATGGAGAAATCAGACGGTTCAAGCTCTCTTGAAAGGTGAATGCTATTGAGGCTATCCCTGGAAAAGACATGTTTTCTCGGAGATACCAGAAGATTTCCTTCCCTGGCAATGACTTTGCCCTTGCTTATTACGTATTCTGCCTTGATGATTCCGGGATTGGGGATAACGAGCATATCCGCATATTTTCCAGGCGCAATCCCACCAATTATTCCATCCAGGAAAAAATACTCTGCCGCATTTATGGTGGCCATCTGAATAGCATCAACTGGATCAAAACCATATTCGATGGCCTTCTGGACAACAAATTCCATGTATCCCCTCTCAAGCAAATCCCTTGGTTGTATGCCATCAGTAACCAAGATCAGTCTCCTCAAGTCAACCCCGGCATCCTTTATCCTGGATATAGGAGCAAGATCCCTCCTTATACTTCCCTCCCTTACCATGACATGCATACCGAGCCTTAACCGCTCTAAGACCTCTTCGGCGTTTATCGGCTCATGGCAGGAGGATATCCCAGGGGCTATATATGCCATAAGCTTTTTGCCTTTTGCTCCTGCAGAATGCCCCTCCAGTCTTTTCCCGAAGCGAAGGGTCTCCTCAAAGATTGGAAGAAACTCTTGTGGTTCCTGGATAACCGTCTGCCAGTAGGACTCACCCAGCCCCAACATATCGTCTCTTGCAAGAAGTTTCCTTAGCGTCTCCTTTGAGATACCCCGTGCCTTCTTACTTATGGAAACCATGGAAGGTGCGGTAGCAAAGATCTTTATTGGCTGATCATTGAGGGAGGAAAGGAAATCAACTACCCCTTCATAACCCGTTACTGGAAAGGGCTCCAAGGTCTCAGTGATGATAGTTGTGGTGCCACCGGGCATAGCATAGGGCAGAAACTCGCTTGCGGTAAATAGCCAGGCAAGATGGATATGGCCGTCAATGAGGCCCGGAATAATGGTTTTGCCTTTGGCATCAATTATATCGGTTTCCGGGCCAACTGTATCTCCTGGGTCATCACCTACATAGGCAATCCACTCTCCCTTAACAGCCACCGAGTGATTCTCTAGCAATTCACCGGTATATACATTGAGGACAGTTCCATTGGTAACAGCCAGATCGGCCTTTTCCTTACCCAGGGTAACATTAATCAATTGCTCTGCCCTATCAGTTCCCCCTATAGAAAGTAATCCATGTCTTGTCATGCTCGATAACCTCCTTGATCTTAAGACCCTAACCACTTATACCTTTCTATCTGAGACTGCTGAAGATAGGCTGTCATACTACCTGCGGCAAAACCAGGCCGTCAAGAACAAACAGGGATTAGATGACTGGATTGGAACATGGGTGGCACCAGGAAGGAGATCAGAACATGATTCTAGAT
>JABXJY010000350.1 GCA_013375385.1 Desulfobacterales bacterium | reverse complement strand
TTTGGTTTGGGGTTTTTGATTGTTACAGGATGCGCCTTTATTACAATGCCGCTCTTTCCCCCTACACAGCCTTTGCAGGAGCAGGTGCTGGAAGGAGAGGGCCAGGCCAAGATTCTTCTACTGGATATATCGGGCATTATCTCAGAGAAAAAAGAATCAAAGGGATTAGGGCTTTCAAAGAAGTACTCCCTGGTAGCTCAAATCAAGGAGGAACTTCAAAAAGCCCAGGGAGATAGCTCTATAGTTGGTGTTATAGTCAAAATCAATTCGCCTGGCGGGACTGTTACCGCAACCGACACCATCTATCATGAATTGATGCAATTCAAGAAGCGTGCAGGTGTTAGAATTATTGCATGCATGACTGGTTTAGCCACATCAGGCGGGTATTACGTGGCATCAGCTGCTGATGAGGTTATGGCCCATCCTACCGCTATTACGGGTGGTATCGGGGTGATTGCCACGAAACTGAATGTAGACAAGTTTCTCTCAAAGATAGGGATTGAGGAAGAGACCATAAAATCAGCCGATAAAAAAGATATCTGGTCCCCATTGAGGCCAAGCACACCGGAAGAAAAGGAGATTATCCAGACGATAATCAACACATTGCATGAGAGGTTTGTGAACGTGGTCCTTGCCGGGCGAAAGTCTCTATTGAGTAAAGAAGAGGCAGAAAGGCTTGCAGATGGACGCATTTTTACTGCAGACCAGGCATTAGAGGTGAAGCTTATTGACAGGGTCGGTTATTTAGACGATGCGGTGAAAGAGATGAAAGAGTCTCTTGGAATTAAACAAGCTAAGGTTATTACCTACTATCGCCCTGGCAGCTATAAAGCCACTATATACTCTGGATCCCCTGTCACTTCCCATAAGGAATTCAATCTTATCGCCATCAACGGAGATGGCCTGGCCCCGCTATCCGGGGTGCAATTCATGTACCTGTGGAGACCGTAATAGATACACGGCGACCATTTCCTTAAAACGGCACCTTAGGGCTTCTGTCAGAGAGAGCAATCTTTGAAATAGTTGTCATGTGCGGCCATGGCATGGTTGCGAGGAATTTGGTCAAGGAGATGGTAAAGAAGGTCAAAAGAGGGAAAAGCTGTAGAAGGAGACCGTTATGAAAGTACCCAAACTCCCCCCGTATGATCACCACTCAAAGCCTTACTCAGGCCCCTCGTTCGAAGAGGTGATGGATCTGCGGAAGCGCTATCTGACGCCGGCGCTGGTGACATATTACAAGAATCCTGTGATGATCGTCGAAGGCTCAATGCAGTACGTATACGACGAGAAAGGACGTCGTTACCTGGACGCCTTCGGCGGGATCGTCACCATCAGTGTAGGCCATTGCCATCCTTACGTTGTGCAGAAGGCCCGTGAACAGTTGGAAACGCTGCAGCACACCACAACGATCTATCTCCACCCGACTATTGCCGAGTACGGTAAGATGCTCGCGGCAAAACTGCCGGGCAATCTGAGTGTTTGCTACTTTGTCAACTCTGGATCGGAGGCCAACGATCTGGCGCTGCTCATGGCCCGTCTGTATACCGGCAACTATGATGTCATTGCACTACGCAATGCCTACCATGGGGGCATTGCTTCCACAATGGGACTCACGGCCCACAGCACCTGGAAATACAACTACCCCCACAGCTTTGGGATTCACCATGCGATTGCACCCGACCCCTACCGTGGACCCTGGGGCCGCGATGACCCCGAGGCCGGCGCCAAATACGCCGCCGACATCAAGAGCCTTATCGAGTACGCCACACCTGGCCGTGTTGCTGGGTTCTTCGCCGAGTCCATACAGGGCGTTGGGGGAGCGGTCGTCTATCCCGATGGCTTCTTTTCCAACGCCTACAAACACATCCGCGAAGCAGGTGGAATATGCATAGCAGACGAAGTTCAGACAGGATTCGGGCGGACCGGTACCCATTACTGGGGATTTGAGACACAAGGCGTTATTCCAGATATCGTTACCATGGCAAAGGGCATTGGCAACGGCACACCCCTGGCCGCAGTCGTCACGACACCGGATATCGCCCAGAGCCTCGTCCAGCGCATACACTTCAACACCTTC
>JABXJY010000349.1 GCA_013375385.1 Desulfobacterales bacterium | reverse complement strand
TTTTTTGGGTAGCTACTCTTAAATGATTTAACAAAGTTGCGATATGTTGGCGAACAAAACATTGGCTGTAATCGAGACCAGAGACCTAACATACACTTATCCGGGTGCAACAAAACCATCCATCAAAAAAGTATCCATAACCATAAACAAAGGGGACTTCGTCATCTTAACTGGCCCCAGCGGCTGCGGAAAAACAACCCTCTGCCGATGCTTCAACGGTCTCATACCCCACTTCTACAACGGAAACCTAGAAGGAAAAATAGAGGTCGCCGGTCTCAACGTAGCAGATCAAAAAATCCACCAACTTGCCCGCCACGTAGGACTTGTTTTCCAGAACCCCGAGAACCAGCTCTTCGCCCTATCAGTTGAAAAGGATGTGGCATTTGGTCTAGAAAACTTTGCCATGCCCAGGGACGAGATGAGAAAGCGGGTTGATTGGGCACTCCAAATGGCAGGAATAAACGATCTCGGTGAAAGACCTCCCCATGAACTTTCAGGTGGACAACAGCAGCGGGTCGCCATAGCCTCTGTGCTGGCCATGCAACCTGACATCATGATACTGGATGAACCCACCTCCTTTCTTGATCCGGTAGGAGCCGAAAAAATATTCGAGGTAATCAGCGAATTAAACAAGAAATTGGGCATCACAATTATTCTGGTTGAGCATCGGCTGGATCTAGCCTCAAAGTATGCCAATCACGTTATCATCATGGATGAAGGCAGGGTGGTCTTAAATGGCACTCCTAGAGAAATCTTCACCTCTGAAGAAGCCCGTCTGATTGGTGTGGGCATCCCAAAAGCAACAAGACTGTATCAGCAGCTTAAACAAAATGGAATACGCCTGAAAACTGTTCCAGTGACCACAGAAGAGACAGCGAATCTATTACGGGAGGCACTGAAACATGATTGAAGTCAAAGATTTACATTTCACCTATCCCACCGGACTCGAAGCCCTGAGGGGAATCAACCTCACCATCGATGATGGAGAATTCTTGGCTGTCATGGGACAGAATGGAGCAGGAAAAACCACCCTAGTGAAACACTTCAACGGGCTTTTGAAGCCAACCAAGGGCGAGGTTCTAGTTGACGGAGTGAGCACCCGAGATGTGAGCGTAGCTAAACTAGCTCGAAACATTGGTTTCGTGTTTCAGAATCCAGATCACCAACTATTCAGCGAAACCGTGGAGGACGAGATTGCCTTTGCCCTAAAAAACTTTGATTTTGAAGAAGCAGTCATAAAAAAACAGGTTGACTGGGCTCTGAACCTTTTAGACATAACCCAGTATCGCAAGACGTCGCCTTTCATGCTCAGCGGCGGGGAAAGAAAACGGGTTGCTTTGGCTTCGATCCTCGCTTGGGACCCTAAGGTAATCATTCTGGACGAGCCGACCATAGGTCAGGATTATCAGCAGAAGGAGAAGCTGCAACAATTCATATTGCAACTGAACGCCCAGAAAAAAACTGTGGTTGTAGTCACCCATGACGTAGAGTTTGTGGCTGAATGCAATCCTCGGGTCATACTGATGAGCCAAGGAAAAATTTTGGCTGAAGGCATAGCAGAAAACATTTTGACGAACCAGAAGTTGGTGGCGCAGGCTTCGATTGTGCCCCCTCAGATAACCCAGATTTTTCTGGAACTGGCTGATTTGGGGTTGCCAACCAATGTTATTGACGTTCATGAAGCCACCAAGATTCTGTTAGGTCGCCTGAGGGAAAGACAATGAGCGTCTTTGAAGGCTTCAAGTTCAGAAAAGTTTCTTCTGTGGTTCATAATCTGGACCCCAGAATCAAATTTTTCTTCGTTTGCATCTTGTTTGTGATGGCTATTATGTTCACCAAGCTGCTGGCTCTTGTTGTCCTGTTTTTCATACCCTTGCCCTTTGTTTTTATGGCACGAGTTCAGCGGCAATGGTTACGTTCCCTGAGAGGAGCAGCATTCTTGGCAGTTTTCATCTTTGCAACAAACTTTATTTTCGGCTACTTTTATCCCGCCTCCTTTCAGCAAATAACTGGGTCAGTCGATACGCTCGTGGAATACTTGGTGCTTTTGGAGCGGGCTGCAGCCATGACTCTACGTT
>JABXJY010000348.1 GCA_013375385.1 Desulfobacterales bacterium | reverse complement strand
CTGGATCTTCTCCGCCGTTTGGGGCATAAAGGGCCAGATGAGCACTGAGACGGTCTTTATTACCTCGGTGAGGGTATTGAGTATCGTGCCCAGGCGTTCCCTGTCCGATTTGGCTAGTGCCCATGGCTTCATGGTATCGATATATTTATTTGCCTTTCCGATTAGCTCCCAGACGCCTATTAGTGCCTTGTGAAAGGCAAATCCCTTCATCATACCCTTGTACTCCTCAATCACCTTGAGGGCTGCCCCTCTCAAGTCCTCGTCCGCCTCCTCGGGTTTGCCAGGGGCAGGCAGGAGTCCCTCAAAGTATTTGACCGCCATGGTCATGGACCGAGAGACCAGGTTCCCAAAATCATTTGCCAGATCAGCATTGAGCCTCCTTACAAGGGACTCCTCGCTGAAATCAGAATCGAGGCCAAAGACCATCTCCCTGAGCAAGAAATACCTGAAGGCATCCAGGCCATATTTGTCAGCCAGATCCAGCGGCCTCACTATATTTCCCAGGCTCTTCGACATCTTCCCCGTATTTACATTCCAGTAGCCATGGACATTAAGGTGCTGGTAAGGCTCAATCCCGGCTGCCTTGAGCATACAAGGCCAATATATCCCGTGGGGCTTTAGGATATCCTTGGCGATGATATGCTGCGCGACGCGCCAAAACTTCTTAAACCGCTCCCCACCCGGGTAGCCAAGGGCTGATATATAGTTGATCAGGGCATCGAACCACACATAGGTTACATAGTCATCATTAAAGGGAAGGGGTATGCCCCACGATAATCTCCTCTTAGGCCTGGATATACAGAGATCCTCGAGCGGTTCCTTCAAGAAGGCCATAACCTCGTTTCTGTACCTCTCCGGCCTTATGAAGCCAGGGTGCTCGTCAATGTAGTCTATAAGCCAGCCCTGATACTTGCTCATCCTGAAGAAGTAGTTCTCCTCCTTAATGATCCTCGGTTCGTTCATATGAATCGGGCACCTGCCCTGCGTCAATTCCGTATCCGTGTAAAACCGCTCACATCCGACACAGTATTTCCCCTCATAATCACTGAAGTATATGTCCCCCTTTTCGTAGACCTTGGAGAGGATCTCCCTCACTGTGGCTTTATGATTCCCGTCAGTAGTACGGATGAAGTAGTCGTTCGTGATATTAAGCTTGGGCCATGTCTCTTTAAAGGCATTGCTTATCCGGTCCACATATGCCTCGACTGTCTCACCCGATCCCTCAGCGGCCTCAACCACCTTGTTGCCATGTTCATCCGTACCCGTTAAAAAGAACGTCTCGTAACCGCTCAGGCGATGAAATCTGGCGATTACATCGCCTACAATGGTGGTATAGGCATGTCCCAGGTGCGGTTCTGCATTTACATAGTAAATGGGTGTCGTTATATAGAATGCAATATGGCTATTTCCTCTCACTGTTTCCCCGCGCCTTGTGCTGGTAGTTATCGTATTCAAAGGCGAGACAACACATCAATCTCCCGCATACACCGGAGATCTTACCTGGATTCAGGGAAAGGTCTTGCTCCTTGGCCATCCTTATGGAAATGGGCTCGAAATTCGATAAGAACAGCGAACAGCATAATTGGCGACCGCAATGGCCAACCCCACTCAGCATCCTTGCCAGGTCCCTGGTGCCAACCTGTCTCATCTCCACCTGAGTATTGAACTTCTGAACCAAATCCTTCACCAACTTCCTGAAATCAACCCTCGTCTTGGCAGTATACAAGAAGACGAGTTTCTTCCTGTCAAAGGTAAGCTCTGCTGATATGAGATTCATGGGCAATCCCTGTTTACCTATCCACTCCTTACAGAACTGCAGTGCCTCTGCTTCAATCCTCTCATTTTGCCCCTTTTGTTCAATATCCTCCGGTGTGGCCAGGCGAAATATCTTCTTGATCGGCCTACTGGGCATGGAGGCATCGCGGATCCTGGGCTTACTGCACACAGTTCCCAGCTCCAGGCCCTTTCTGGTCTCGACAATTACCCTATCGCCTTCATTGAGGACAAAGTTACCGGTGTAAAACTCATAGACCTGTCCGTCCCTCCGGAACCACACGTCGACGATCTTCTTCGGGCTA
>JABXJY010000008.1 GCA_013375385.1 Desulfobacterales bacterium | reverse complement strand
TACAGGTCCTACAGGGAGTGGGAAAACCTCAACCCTTTATGCCTGTATGCAGGAGATCAAGTCGGATGAGGTCAATATCATTACTGTTGAGGACCCTGTAGAATTTGAGTTGGCTGGTATCAACCAGGTACAGATAAACGAGAAGGTTGGCCTTACATTTCCTTTTGTTCTGCGCTCGATCTTAAGACAGGATCCAAATGTGATTATGTTAGGAGAGATAAGAGATGAGGAGACGGCTGAGATAGCAGTCCAGGCCGCCATGACAGGACATCTGGTTCTCTCAACCCTCCATACAAACGATGCTCCCTCTGCTGTCACCCGCCTCCTGGATATAGGGATTCCGCCATATCTGATTGCCTCTTCTGTAAATGGGGTTGCTGCACAGCGGTTGGTAAGAACGATATGTCCTGAGTGCAAGGAGGAATATCTACCTACTCGAGATTCCCTGGCCAGACTTCATCTGGACCAAGATGATCTTCCCTTTAAATTTTATAGAGGGGCAGGGTGCGAGAATTGCAATAACACGGGTTTCAAAGGACGCACTGCTCTTGAAGGGATAATGGTCATGGGACCAAAGATTAGGGAACTCATTCAGTCTTCTGCCACGGGCGATACCTTGAGGGAGGCAGCAATGGCAATGGGGATGACCACCCTCGGGATTAGTGGTATGAAAAAGATAGAGATGGGAATTACTACCATAGATGAGGTTCTAAAGGCGGTGCACGAAAAGGAGGAATTGACAACCGTTTGTCCTCATTGTGGAAAGAATGTCAGCCTAGATTTCAGGGACTGCCCCTATTGCAAGAAGCCTATTATTCCTACCTGCGGCTCTTGTAACCGGATAGCACAGCCAGATTGGGTCGTCTGTCCTTATTGCAGAAATAACCTGAAGCCTGACAGTTAAAGGCTCCCTCTGCAAACCTAGGGAAATTTGTTTCTTGACTATTTTCCTTTATGTTTATACAAGTGAGATAATATCTGTAAAGATACCTCCTTTATCCGAAGAGGAATGTAGATGCAGTGCAAATATCATCCTAAGAGGGTGGCGGAAATCTTTTGCGCCAGTTGCAATAGTCCTCTTTGTAAGGAATGTGCTGAGGACGCCAAGCCGGGGCAGTTCTACTGTTTTGAGTGTGCAATGCTTTACTCTGTCTCTGAGGTTGGCACCTCCATAAAGGAAAAGCGGGAAAAGGGAGAGGAAAGGAAGGAAAAAGAGAAGAAAAAGTGGGGCCCCTTTCAATATTTTGTAATCGTTTCCTCTGCCTTGATCCTGGTGATGTGGGGAGTAATTATCTTTGGCGGTCAGAAAGCACCTCCCAGGACCATAGATTTTGCCAAAAAGGGAAGGGTGCTTTTATTTATGGTTGATGGGGCCCTCAAGCGGTATGCCCATTATGAGGGGAATGAATATCCGGAAAAACTATCGGATCTCGTTCCTAAATACTTAATACTGAGGAAGGAGGAGCTTTTTCAGTTAGAGGAATTGTCATACCAAAGGGACCCTAAGGCAGGTTACCGTTTGTCGCTGGCCAAAACTAAAACAGGAGAGATGAACGTTATCCTCACACCAGGGGGTATCGAGTATATTCAGCCTCCATCGAGCGGGGGAGCCTAAATGAGAAGACATGCCGGCTTTACCCTTCTTGAGTTGATGGTTGTGATTGGCATTTTGGGGATAATGGCTGTCACGGCGATACCACTCTACCATGCCTATCAACAGAGGGCCTATGGATCTGAAGCTGCCCTTATGGTAAAGCAGATTATTGATGCCCAGGTTATGTATTTTCTGGAGCGTAGTAAATTCTTTCCCGAGGATGGGCAATCAATGTCTGTCTATCGTGATGATCCTCCTTCCAAGCCAGAGATACTGGCAATCAAAAGTGCCCTCAACGTCCTCATTCCGGTCGGTCACTTTCTTGACTATCATATTCAAACCTTTCCCGGTACAGCCGATGGCTCTTGCACGGTAGTAGTCTCAGCCGATTTTCCCCTCTTTCAAGACGGGAGCAAACAGATAGGTGCGACAGTAGACAGCACCGGTAAGGTGATTTCATTTTGATGGTTTTCGCCAATGGCGATGCTACCAGAACAACAGGGATATTCCTTAATTCCGCTTGTTTCACATGAGTGGAATATCTTTACTTCGGTAACCATTGACTAGGAATCTCGAATCACTACTTAACAATGTCATTAGTAGCGGTATAAAATCGCCGGATTTAGAGACAATAACGAAGTGTAAGGCCCTCAATGCACTTCTCCTTATCCTCATTCTTGTTTCGCCTTGCCTTGGCCTGTTCTATTTTTTCATCGGGGCGGACCTTCTCTTTTATGCTACCATCATTGCCGGTCTATTGGGGGTCTCGGCTATGATTCTTCTTAGAAAGACCAAAAATCTCATAGTAACGGGAAACTATGCCTTTTTCGTGGTTTGGGCCACCTTTTTGATCATTAGATGGAATACTGGGGCGATGACTGAAGGCGGTATAATCCTTTTATCTTGGATATGGAATGCTGTGCTTATCCTCATGGCTATCTTCATTACAGGCTATCTATGGGGAACGATCTGGGCGACTTTAATATTTGTTGAAACCGGCGTTGCAGTTTATCTATTCAGGAGTGGTTACAAATTTCCACACCTCATACCCCCTGACATTTCACCTTTCTATTCCCTGGGTGCATACCTATCAGGACTTTTGGTCATCCTTCTAATCGCCTTTATGTATGAAAAGGAAAAGACCGATGTCAGTGATAGGGAGCGGGTCAAATCTAGGGCCCTTGTTGAGTCGAAGAAGTATGTTGATACTATCATCGAAAGATCTCCTCTCCCTACCTTTGTAGTAGACAGCGAGCACCGTGTGATCCAGTGGAATCATGCATGTCAGCAGATGACGGGTATCCCCATGGAGGAAACAGTCGGCAAGAAGGTTCACGCCTCTTTGTGTGTCGATAACCAGAGGAGTCTTGCTGACATCATCATAGAGGACCCAGATTCTATAGTGGAGAGATTTTCTGACTCTATTCTATCCAAAACAGACACGGAGTACCTTGAGGTGCGAATGCCTCTTCCTGCCATAAGAGAAGGTATTCAGGCAGTCATAACCGTTGCCCCTATTGTCGATATAAACGGCTCAATAAAAGGGGCTATAGAAACGATACAGGATGTCACTAGCCTTCAGGAGGGAACTCACCAGGTGCATGATAGTCTTGACCGGACAACTGAATCACCGTCGAGTCCTATTTTTAGGGTTGATTTGAAGGGTAAGATTACCTCTTGGAATAAGGCGTGTGAGGAAAATTTTGGCTACCCTGCTTCCGTGATGATTGGAAACAACCCTTTGAGGTTTGTTTCAAAGTCTACCAGAGGGCCTTTCAAGGAAACGATTGTTCGGGTTCTTAAGGGGGAATCAGTTACTGGGAAAGAATGGAAATATTACTCGGCCCAGGGGGAACCTGTATATGTTCTGGCGAGGGCCTTCCCCATTCAAGCAGGCGAGGGTAAATCTAAGGAGTGTGTAGTCGTTAATACAGATATAACAGGGCTTAAACTCAAGATGAGGAGATTAGAGCAGGATGCAGCAGAGACAAAGGAAAAACTAAAAAGAATGACCGATGAATATACCCTATTAAGAAAGAACATCGCTACCTATATTCGAAAGAAGGATGAATAATGAGGTAGCTTAAGGCAAGGTGTGGAACTCTAGAGAACTTCATAGACCATGATTTTCGCACTTCTTCCTTTAACCTTTTTGGGTCCGATTTCTCTCATTTTGAATTTGTCTTTAGCAGCTCTGTATGTGCCCTCTCCTATGAGGATCTGGTTGGGTCCGGCAATTGATTCTAATCTGGAGGCAATATTGACCGGATCTCCGATGACCGTGTAGTGCATTCGCTTGGGTGAACCAATATTTCCAGCAACTACCCTGCCTGTGTTTATGCCTATCCGTATATCAAATCTTTTTCTACGAGTCCCTTGTTCGGCCATCATTGCCGTCAGTTCTTGTTTCATTTGCTTGCCCGCCAGAATTGCCCTTTGTGCATCATCTTCTCTTTCCATTGGTGCCCCAAACACAGCCATGAGTCCATCTCCTATGTACTTATCAAGGGTACCACCGTAGCTGAAGACAATATCTGTCATCGTTGAAAAATATTGATTCAGAATTATGTTTGTTTCTCGAGGGGGGATCTGTTCCGCAAGTTGGGTAAAGCCAACAATGTCTGTAAAAAGTATGGTGGCTGTTAGATCCTTCGGCTCCATCACATTGTCTTTGGTCTCTTGGCTTCCCTTTAAGATCATCTCTATGACTTGGGGAGAGTGAAATCTCTCCAGCCTGCTTCTCATTAGTTCTTCTTCCCTTATCTGTTCATTGAGGCTGGCCTGTTCAATTATCATAGCCATCTGGCTTCCAATGGCCTTAAGCAGCTCGAGGTCATCTTGGGTGAACTGGTTATCAAACCTTACACTGTCGAGTTGAATAACACCAATAATCTTGTCTTTTCTCCAGAGAGGCACGCAAATGGCCGATCTGATCTTCTGGATAAAGAGGCTTTTTGCTCCATCAAATCGGGAATCGGCCATAGCATTGGATGTTAACAGAGCAACCTTATCATGTATTACTTTATTGATTATAGTTCGACTAGCCTTTAGTTTCCCCCTATCTCTTTGTTGATCATCCTTATGTTTGACTACCATAGGAATGAGCTGATCCTCTTTTTCATGTCCGGTAAGAATCAAAAAACCGTAATCAGCATCAATGACCATAAAGATGAGATCCATTATTTTTTTCAGGAGTTCCCTGAAATCATGAATGGTGTTCAACTGGCGGCTGATCTCGTAAAGCACAAACAGTACCTTATTGCTTCTCTCTAGTGAGGATAGATCTGCCTTGATCTTAGAATCGGCCTCGGCCTCTTCTGGATAGGCAGAAATAGCAACTTCTTTTGGGCCTTTGAGATCTTCTACGGAAACTAACAGCTCTTGAGAGTCGCTAAAACCACTCCCGGAGACGCTCCTTAGAACTTGTTTGTGTTCTTTTTCATAGTCGCTATCTGTGGTTAGGACAAGGGAGTCCTCGGGAGATAGTTTTTTTCTTGTTTCGGTCAAAAATGTTAAATCTGACAGGCCGATTCTTATTTTGTCATTGTGTTTCAGGAGGATACTTTGAATTGACTTTTCATTTACCTTTGTACCATTGTAACTTCCAAGGTCAGTTAGAAGATAGCCCTCTTGTGTTTTGACTATCTCGGCGTGGTGACTAGAAACAGTTTTGTCAGAGAGAATAAGACTATTGTCTTTATTCCTCCCGATGGTGATTTTCTCTTTTGCAATTGGAAGGTTGTAGCTACGGCCATCATTGGTTACGACATTCAGACTTGGCATATCTTCTTTCCTATGACTCTTAATGAAAAGATAGCAGGATAACAGTAATATTATCTCGCCCGCCAGCAAGATTGGCTTGTTGGATCAAGGAGAGGCCGATTTTCTCAAGGGACCTACTTTCAAAAATATTAGCTGTTGTCAGTATTTCTTTATCACCAATCATATCATTCAATCCATCGGAACAGATCAGGTATAGATCCTTTTCACGAATCTCAACGAGGGAAAGGTCTATTCTTATGTTTTCAATGGGCCCAACACCCAGGGCACTAGTCAGAATATGCTTCTGGGGATGTCTGTACGCCTGTTCTTTGCTCATGAGCCCCATTCTTTCCCTTTCTGCCACCAGAGTGTGATCCTGTGTGAGTTGCTCTATCTGGCAATCCCTGATCCTGTATAATCGACTGTCTCCTACGTTAACAAGAGCTAAGCGATCACCTTCGATGATGACTCCAACAAGGGTAGTACCCATCCCTTTCATTGCAGGATCGTTACTGGCGAGTTGGTTTATCCTGTGGTTTGCCAGAGTGGTTGCAGCAAAGAGGCGGTTTTGCTCTAAACCCAAATCCTGTCTATATGGTATAGGCCAGGTTAAATCCTCAGACCGTGAACGAACAACAAACTCTTCTATGCTCTTGACTGCCTCTTTGCTGGCTATTTCACCTGAGGCCTGTCCACCTATTCCGTCTGCTACCAGAAATAACTTCTCCTCTGGATTGCAAAGATAAGAGTCTTCGTTATGTTTACGTTGATAGCCTGTATCGGAGGTTCCAAAGAATGTAAATTGCTTAGCCATCTCCGCCTTCGGCCTCAGTGCTGGTAAGCTTACTATGGTTGATAGTCAAAATAGTAGTGGAAATTTAACTAAAATACAAGAAGTAAGTCAAGAAGTTCTCTTGTTTCTTCTCATTGGGTAATATCATTGAGGAACGTATGGACCGATGATTTGGCCCTCACCAGAGCCAATTGCCATTACTATCCCATCGGCTAGTATACTGTATCCCAACCTTTGATAGGATATATTGGTAAAGAAAAAGGGTGTTACCCCTAAAGTAGTTCAGATCTTGGCAATGTGGGTCTTGCTTGAAACCTTTCTCCTTTGCCCCAGACAAGACCATGGTCTTGGCTGTTTTGCCGGCAACGCAGATATAATCAAAGTGAATAGAGTGGTAGCGTTTATCTTCCAAGGTTACGACAACCACCGCACTGTCAGGTATTTCTTCATCAATCGTTATATATATACCTAAAAAGAAGGCTATAAGAAAAAGACTGATCACTACTGCTACAATTATTTTGGATATCTTTCCCATTTTCTATGATGTTGGATTTAGGTGCCCTGTTTCAGGAGGATACAGGGTATGTAATTCCAGCTGACTAAGATCTTATAGTAAGCGTAGTAGGACCAACAGTCTTGATTTTCACTGTATATGGCATACATAGCAGAAATATGCAACGCCAAAATTTCAAAAAACCCCTCCCTCTTACTATCTTTGACAGATAAAGTCAATCAAATCATCTGAAATAGACGAAAACAAACAGTGAGTTGCCTCCATTTGGCCGTCTCCTTGTGACATTTCTCAGCCCCCAAGGGTCCTTTGACCACTACTACAATCAGGGAAGTATCAGGAATTGGCAACGTTGTAATGCATCTTACAGAAGGAAATAAAGGGCCTTGGCTGGCTAGATTTGATATGGATAGTCCAGTGTGGCGGCAACATTATGGTATGTCAGGCAACATGATAATAATCTCTATACCAATCAAGAAATTTCTTGATGCCCGTCCTGATCGAAGTTTTGGGATTGAAGCCCAACATCTTTCTTGTCTTTTCTATATCAGCATAGGTTTCAGAGATATCGCCAGGCTGAAGGGGGAGGAAGTTTTTCCTCGCCTCTGTCCCCAATTCCTCCTCAATAATTCCTATAAGTTCCATCAGGTCCACAGCCTCTGAATTACCAAGATTGAATATTTCGAATCTAAAGGGGGTATTGAGGGCAGAGATGGTTCCATCAACGATATCATCTATGTAGGTAAAATCCCTTCTCATTTTTCCAAAGTTGTAGATATCTATCGGTTGTCCAGCCAGTATCGACCTGGTAAAAAGAAAAAGGGCCATATCAGGCCTTCCCCACGGCCCATAAACGGTGAAATAGCGAAGCCCGGTTAGGGGGATGTTAAAGAGATGACTGTAGCTATATGCAATCAACTCATTGGACCTCTTAGTTGCCCCATAAAGGGAGATCGGGGTGGCAATATTATCTTCAACCATAAAAGGCAGCTTCTCACTGTCACCGTAAACGGATGATGAGGAGGCAAACACGAAGTTATCTACGGGGAATTGCCGTGCCATTTCCAATATGGTTAGAAAGCCCTTTATATTGCTCTCCTGATAGGCAAAGGGATCTTGTATCGAATATCTCACACCCGCCTGAGCTGCTAAGTTACAGATCTTATCTATGTGGTGATTAGAGAATATCCTTTTCAGGGCATCAAGATTGTTAATGTCTTCATGATAGAACGTGCAATTACGATGAGAGATAATCTGCTCCAGTCTGGCCTTCTTCAAAGAGACATCATAGTAGGCGTTGAGGTTATCAATTCCGATTACCCTATTGCCATTTTCAAGCAGTGATCTGGCTATATGAAAGCCTATAAAACCAGCTACTCCTGTAACCAGTGTTGTTTGTTGATTATCTATCATCTGGATACTTGATACTTGAAACTGGATACTGATTTTCTCACTGCATACTCCTTGCTATCCCTAAATCCTCTTTGAATGAGTACGCGGTATGCAGTAAGGGGTAAGCACCTTGCATCAAATATCTGCATAGTGCCTACTCCCTACTGCCTATTGACATGAATCCCTAAATTCCTTTAGGTTTGTTATAGTAATGACCAATCCAAACCTGCAGTTGCTTTATTTATGTCCTGTAGTCCGCATTAATCCTTATATAATCATATGTCAGATCACAGGTTGTTATCCTGTCTTTCCACGCTCCCTGATTGAGGTGAATGGTAATTGTTACCTGCTCATTTTTCATTTTTTCAGCTGCCCTTCTTTCTTCTTTTTCACTGACCATAAGACCGCCCTCTACTATCTTGATTCCGTCTATCCAGATCTGAACCTTGTTTTCCTCCATCCCAATTCCTGACCTTCCAAGTGCAGCCATAATCCTTCCCCAGTTAGGATCTTGGCCAAAGACCGCTGTTTTGACGAGATTAGAATTGCCGACCGCTCTGGCCGCTGTATTTGCATCATCTTCTGTTGCCGCACCATGCACCTCAATTATGATTACCTTGGTAGCACCCTCGCCGTCCTTGGCAATCATATAAGCCAACTCCCCCATAACATCGGTTAAGCCCCTTTCAAACTCCGCTATGTCTGACGTGTCTAACCCTCTGTTTCGTGCGACCCCATTGGCCATAATCAGAACCATATCATTGGTGCTGGTCTCTCCGTCTACGGTGATCCGATTGAAGGTGGACTCAGCAGCTGACCGTAAAATAGGCCATAAGGTATGGAAATCAATGGTTATGTCTGTAAGCAGAAAAGAGAGCATTGTAGCCATATTTGGCATGATCATACCAGCCCCCTTAGCTATTCCCAATAAATGATAGGGCTGTCCGCCAGCATTTCCCTCAAAGTAACTCATTTTGGGAAATGAGTCTGTGGTCATCAAGGCCTCGGCAACTGATTTGAATCCATTGGGGGACAGGTTCTCTATGAGTTTTGGAATGGCCTCTTTGATAAGATCGAATGGTAGATAAGCACCGATAACTCCTGTTGAGGCAACCACAGTTTCCTCTGGATGGATTTCTAATCTCTTGGCAACTATATCTGCCGTTTGAATGGCATCATTTAATCCTCGAACGCCAGTACAGGCATTAGCATAGCCGGTATTGGCAATAACCGCCCTTAAGAAGCCTCTTCTTATCCTTTCCTGAGTCAACAGAACCGGCGCCGCCTTAACCTTATTAGTTGTAAATACCCCTGCTGCAACTGATTCCCTTTGGGAAAAGATCAGGGAAAGATCCAGTCTACCGTTTTTCTTGAGGCCAGCAGAAACTGCAGAGCCAAGAAATCCTGGAACCGAATAGCTGTTGTCCTTTTTCATCGACCGCAGCAGCGTTTGTATTTCTTCCCACTTCCGCATGGACAGGGATCATTTCTACCTACTTTAGGTGTTTTCCGCTTCACCGGGGAACTGCCCCCATTACCTCCATGGCTGAGGAGCATTTCCCTTTTTGGAATTACCCTGGAGGGTCGCCCTTGGAGGGCTACTCTTATCCTGAAAAGCGTTCTGAGGGTGTGCTCTTTAATTCTCTCTACCATTGAGACGAACATACTGTAGCCCTCTTTCTGATACTCCTTAAGAGGATCCATCTGTCCGTATCCTCGCAAGCCTATACCTTCTTTTAGCTGGTCCATGGCTAGAAGGTTGTCCATCCAGAGCTCATCAATTGCCTGCAACATGGCAATCTTTTGTAGAAAATGAAGAGATTGAGGATCGATTGCCTCCTCTTCTTTCTCATAGAGATCAAAGGCCTTTTGTTTCAGCTGATGTGTCAGACTCTCCTGAGTTAGGTCCTTAATCTGTCCTTTGGAGAATTGGGGCAGGAACCCAAATACATTGTACATATGCTCTGAAAGTGGGCCCAGGTTCCATTCTTCTGGAAAGACTTTGGGATCAATAGTATCCAGAACTGCAGCCTCTACCAACTCGTCAATCATATCCATAATCGTGTCTTTAAGGTGGTCGCCCTTTAGTATTTCCCTCCTCTGGCTGTAGATTACCTTTCGTTGTTGGTTCATCACATCGTCATACTCAAGAAGATTCTTTCGAATGTTGAAGTTGATACCCTCAACCCTTTTCTGCGCCCCTTCAATTGCCCTTGAAATGATCTGGTGTTCAATTGGTTGATCCTCTTCCATGCCAAGCCTGTCCATAACCGAGGCAATTCTTTCCGAGCCGAAGACCCTCATGAGGTCATCTTCCAAGGAGAGATAAAACCGCGAAGAACCTCGATCTCCCTGACGTCCTGAACGACCCCTCAGTTGATTATCAATCCTTCTGCTTTCATGTCTCTCGGTTCCAAGGACATGGAGGCCACCCAGTTCTGGCACACCATGACCTAATACTATATCGGTTCCCCTACCAGCCATATTTGTGGATATGGTAACGGTCCCGTTTTGTCCGGCCATGGCAATAATCTCGGCCTCCCTTTCGTGGTTTTTGGCATTCAAGACCTGGTGTTTGATGCCCTCTCTTTTCAGCATCTTGCTCAATCTCTCTGATTTTTCGATTGATATTGTACCAACCAGCACAGGTTGACCATTTCTATGCAACTCCTTGATTTCTTCAACAACCGCTTTGAATTTTTCCCTTTCGGTTTTGTAAATAACGTCTGGATAATCCTCCCTGATCATTTTCTTGTGAGTTGGTATTACCAACACATCAAGATCATAGATCTTCTTGAACTCTGGGGCTTCTGTATCAGCAGTTCCGGTCATCCCAGCAAGTTTTTCATAGATCCGGAAGTAATTTTGAAAGGTAATGGTAGCCAAGGTTTGATTCTCTTCTGCAACGTTAACACCTTCTTTTGCCTCAATGGCCTGATGTAATCCATCGCTCCATCTCCTACCTGGCATGAGTCTGCCCGTAAATTCATCTACAATTATTACCTGTCCATCCTTGACAACATAATCTACATCCTTGTTGAAGAGCCAGCAGGACTTAATGAGCTGTTGGGCAGCGTGCATTCTTTCCGATGTTTCAGAATATCGCGCCTCTAACTCTCGTTTCATTTTTTTCTTCTCTCTGAAGTTCAGTCTCGGGTCACTATCGATTTCTTGTAGTCCCTGGATCAGATCAGGGACAACAAATGCATCCGGTTGATCTCCAGACAACAGCCTGAGCCCCTTATCTGTCCAGTTTGCACTCCGATCTTGCTCATCGATGACGCAATAGAGTTCTTCATCCAGGACATGGAGGGTCTTTTGGGCTGCAAGGAAGGATTCCATCCTATCGATCTCCTTTTTTAATCCTGGCTCCTTTGCTATAGTATCGAGAAACCGTGGGTTCTTAGGGTCACCTCTCTTAACCTGAAGGAGCAATTCGATTGTCCTATCATCATCTTCGCCTTCCCTCATCCTTGCCTCCGCCCTACTGAGGATAGACCTGATAACCCTGTCTTGGTGTTCCTTAAGTTTGATGATCAGAGGCTTCAGGCTGGCATAGAAGATGTCTTCGCCTCGCTCGATGGGACCTGAGATTATCAGGGGAGTCCTGGATTCATCAATGAGAATGCTATCTACCTCATCAACGATGGCAAAATGGAGATCCCTCTGTACACAGTCCTCTAATGAGAACTTCATATTATCCCTTAGGTAATCAAAACCGAATTCATTGTTAGTGCCATATGTTATATCGGCGCTATAGGCAATCCTCCTCTTGTCATCATCCATATCATGCACAATGACACCGACAGACATGCCTAAGAGCCTATATATTCCACCCATCCATTCAGCATCTCTTCTGGCAAGATAATCGTTCACCGTAACTAGGTGGCAACCACGTTCTGAGAGGGCATTTAAATAGAGGGGGAGGGTAGCGGCAAGGGTCTTACCTTCACCTGTTTTCATTTCTGCTATTCTGCCATGATGAAGGGCAATGCCTCCTAAGAGCTGGTCATCAAAGTGTCTCATACCCAAGACCCTCACCGAGGCCTCCCTCACAGCGGCATAGGCCTCAGGTAAGATATCATCGAGAGATTCACCATTTGCTATCCTGTCCTTAAACTCCCCTGTTTTGCCCCTCAGTTGGGTATCACTGAGGCCTCTAAAGCCGGGTTCAAGCTCATTGATTTTTGTTACTACTGGAGCAAGTTTTTTTAGTTCTCTTTCGTTTTTGCTTCCAATAATAGCCTTGAAAAGCTTACCTAACATAGAAAAATTCTCCTGCGCTCATCTTTTCTTCTGATTAAACCTTTATGAACAGAAATTCAAGTAGCAATTAACACTATTATGTGGCTAATTCAATTTTACACAATACACTGTAGTTTTGCAAAGATAGATCTACTAAATTTAGGGCCGATACCCACAAATGAATTATGGGTTTAAAGGTTTTGTGTAATGACAGGAGTAAAAAGCGTGAGAGCGGGTGAGAAACAGTTCGCCTCTGGCCCTGTAAAATGCAAAATTAAAAAATGGAGATATTTCCGATCAAAATGAAGATTATAGATCTGCCCAAACTGGATAATCTCTTATTTAATCGGGCAGGCGGATGGGTGCGAGTCAGTTTAATACATAGTGAAGAGGGTTTACTGGAACACTATTAAGAAGTACCTCATAGTGGAGGTGTGGGCCTGTGGTTCGGCCAGAGGCTCCAACCTCGCCCATTACTTGACCCCTTTTAACATATTGTCCCTTTTTTACCCGGTATTTATGCAGATGCCCATACCTAGTCGTCAGATTATATCCATGATTGATAACAATCATTTTGCCGAAGTTACCTTCTCTGCCCACAAACAAAACTAATCCATCGGCTGTGGCAATTACAGGTGTTCCAATCCTGCTTGCTATGTCCAGTCCTTTGTGAAATTCTCTCCGATTGGTAAAGGGTGAGATTCGGTACCCAAATCCAGAAGAATACCAGCCCTCGACTGGCTTGATAGATGGGGTACAGGCCAGAATGGATTTCTGCTCTCTTAAGAAGTTGCTCAATTCTGTTTGCGATATGGAGGTCACAGCTATTTCTGTTTCAAGATTCTCTAGAGATTTATGCATTTGATGGATGAACCCTTTATGAACTTTCTCCAGGTGATAATCTGATTTGAGGATATTACTGTTTGAGCCTCCAAGGCCCAAGAATTGATCGTGTTCACCAGAGGGCTCTAAGTTGGTCATAACCCTTAACTTGCGATCGAATTCTTGGAGCTTAGCCATGTTTCGATTGATTTGGGCAATCTTTTGAGTCAGAGCGATTAGTTGAATTTTTTGAATTCTGTTTTCGTCTCTTAGATATTCTAATTCCGGTATCTGGGTTTTGATCTTTCTATAATCGGTAAAGAGCCATCCAATCCCAAGGGTTATCAAAATGATGATAGAGACAAAGAAAAAGACTACCACATTAGGAACATTGATTTTTCTTACTTTGTTTGATCCTCCAGGAAGGAACAGGATGGTGGATTTTTTTGAGGCCATAATCAAAAAAATGCACTCTATGAAGGTGTGTGTTCATTGGAGGCGGCAACCGGACTCGAACCGGTGTCAAACGGTTTTGCAGACCGCTGCCTTAGCCACTTGGCTATGCCGCCTTGTAATGGAGCGGGAAACCGGACTTGAACCGGCGACCGTCACGTTGGCAACGTGATGCTCTACCAACTGAGCTATTCCCGCAATTTTCACAGCCTTTTCTATTTAACCTATTACTTCTCCTTTGTCAATAAAAAAACTTAAGGTTTTTCAGAAAAGCATCCTTTTGTTCATTCGGAAGTACAACCATCCGGACCACATAGTTAATATTAGAGCCCCCCAAAGAAAGACCATCCCAACGGCATGGAAATCGACCCTTAAGTACCGGTAGTGCAGACAGAGACATATGAGGGCCACCGATTGAAATATCGTCTTGTATTTTCCCATGGAGCTGACCTCAATAATCTTACCCTCAACAACGGCAATGCCCCTCAAGCCTGTTACTGCCATTTCCCTTGTGATAATCAAAATAACAATCCAGGCGGGGACCCTCTCCAGAGTCACAAGCATAATCATGGTGGCCGAGACCAATAATTTGTCGGCCAAGGGATCAAGGAACTTTCCCAGTGAGGTAACCACTTTGTATCTCCGGGCGCAGAACCCATCTAGGAGATCTGTTATAGCAGCCAGTCCAAAAAAGAGGGCGGCTAAGAAACTCCCCAATCTTTCAGGGAAATACAGGCAAATAACCACTGCGGGAGTCAAGACCAGCCTTATGATACTGAGAGTATTTGGGAGATTGCTTATTTGGTCTTGATTTTTGTTCATGATTAAGGTTTCCTAATTTCTATCCCGCTATGGCGGGAAAATTATAAGCCTTTTGGTGGCACCTGATTTATGCTGGGCAGGACTTAATTCCCCCTTTTTCTGAATTCCATGTAGTATTTCATAACCTTGTTAACGAACCGTTTGGTCTGAGGTATGGGGGGGACAGAATTGTGGTTAGCCACTATTTTGGCGCCGGCATTATAGGCAGCTATAGCCAGTCTTTTATCCTGTTTAAATCTTTTAAGGAGTACACTGAGGTATTGTGTTCCGCCAAGGATATTTTCTTTCGGATCAAAGGGGTCACGTACCCTCATATCATCTGCAGTAGTTGGCATCAACTGCATCAGACCTTGAGCTCCACTTCTGGAGATCGCATTGGGGTCAAAAGCCGACTCCGCCATTATAACCGCCTTTATCAGGTGGGCCTCTACACCAAATTGCTCTGCGGCCTTACGAATTATTGCATCGTAGCTCATTATGTACTGTTTTGCTTTCAATCCACCCTCCCTTATATAGAGGCGATACCGCGGGTCTGATCGAACGTTGGTGAAATGCCAAACCCCATTCTCATCCTTGAATCGATATATATCAGCCTGTGCATATCTGAAAGAAAAAAGGAGGGCAGGCACTACGATGATGGTAACAGACAAGATCAATCTGGAGAGAGACATTTCTCTACCTCATCTTCTTCCAATCCGCCAGAAATCTATCCAATCCAATCTTTGTGAGAGGATGTTCGGTTAACTGGGTGAGTACCTTAAAGGGAATCGTTGCAATATGGGCACCAATCAAGGCCGCATCCAACACGTGGACAGGGTTACGGATGCTTGCTACAATTACCTCTGTTTCAAATCCATAATTCTCATATATGGTTACTATATCCTCCACTATCCCTATACCAACGCTACTGATATCATCCAGTCTGCCGATAAACGGGCTGACAAAGGTGGCACCTGCTTTGGCTGCTATCAGCGCCTGTAGGGGGGAAAATACCAATGTTACATTAATATTGATATTTTCCTTTGAAAGTATCTTGGCAGCCTTGATCCCTTCAGTAATCATAGGGATTTTAACCACTATATTATCGGCAAGCCTTGCCAGTTGCCTTGCCTCCTTAACCATACCCTCTGCTTCAAGATTTATAACCTCTGCACTGACCGGACCATCCACTATTCTGCATATTTCTGTAATTAACTCGTCAAAATTCCTTCCCTCCTTTGCTACCAGTGTCGGGTTGGTAGTTACACCATCTAATAGGCCGAGTTCATTGGCCTTTCTTATCTCTTCAAGGTTTGCCGTGTCGATAAAAAATCTCATGTTTCCTCCTTCAAGACCAAAGTAGATATCTTCTCATAACCTGTCTCCATGGGTGAGGATGTCTCTTTTCTGAGGCACTTGGGCTACTACATTCAACAGGGCGAATTGCCTCAAAAAAGACACCCGCACTCCCTAGACTACTACTTTGTTTCTTAGTACTCAGTCATGCAAAAGCTCAACAGAAGACCCATCTGGCAATCTATTCAGGAGTTGGCCTATAGTTACTTTAAGAACAGGATGCACAAGATCAGGTGCCAATTGAGCCAGAGGCTCTAATACAAACCGCCTTTTGTGGAGTAAGGGATGAGGGATCACCAGATTATCATATTCTAGTATCTCCTGACCAAACAGAAGTATGTCGAGGTCAATTATTCTGGCCTCCCAGCGTTTCTTCCTTATTCTGCCCATATCGGATTCTATGCCCATGAGATCCTCTAATAGTTGACATGGGTGTTGAGTCGTTATTACCTGAGCGACACAATTAGTATACCAATCTTGTCCAGTAACACCCTCTGGCTCTGTTTTGAACAGTGCTGAACAGGCAGTCACATGACATCCCGGTAATTGATTTATTTTGTCTATAGAGAGCCTACAGTTAAGAAGCTTATCCCCCAAGTTTGATCCTATCCCTATATATGTTCTGGTGCTTTGCACGATTATAGCTTGATACTCTTTATCCTCTCTATGGCCTCTGACAGGCGGCTCTCATCCTGGGTCAACGCCAACCTTATGTAACCCTCGCCAGGAGAGCCAAATCCGTTGCCTGGCGTTACTACAACACCTGCCTCGGTTAAAAGCCTTGTTGCCAGATCTATAGATTTGTAGGGATGAGGGACCGGGACCCAAAGATAAAATGTGGCCTTCGGAGGATCTACCTTAAAACTGGAATCCCTCAGTCCCTCGACCATAGTATCTCTCCTCCGGGCATAGATCTTTTTTATCTCCAAGATGCTCTCCCTGCTTGCCGTGAGGGCCTCTATGCCAGCTACTTGAATGGCCTGGAAAAGACCGGAGTCAACATTACTCTTGATCGAACTCAACCCACTGATAGCCTCCTTGTTTCCCACGGCAAGGCCGATCCGCCATCCAGTCATGTTGAATGACTTTGATAAGGAATGAAATTCTATACAAATATCTCTGGCTCCTTCAATTTCAAGGAGGCTCATGGGTTTGTATTCATCGAAGGCTATTTCACTATAGGTAAGATCGTGGCATACCATTACATTGTACTTGTGTGCAAACTCGACCACCGATTCAAAAAAATCCCTATCAGCCACGGCTGTTGTAGGATTGTTAGGATAATTCAGCCATATCATTTTGGCCTTCTTGGCGACCTCATCCGGGATAGAAGCGAGATCTGGTAAGAAATCATTCTCTTTCAACAGGGGCAAAAAATAGGGTTTTCCACCTGCAAAAAGGGTACCGACATTATACACTGGATAAGCAGGGGTAGGGATGAGGGCAAGGTCGTCTGGGTTTATAAATGCTAGGGGAATATGAGCTATTCCCTCCTTTGCGCCTATCAAGGAGATTACCTCGGTTTCTGGATCAAGTCTGACTGAGAATCTCTCTTTGTACCATTCCGCTATGGCGGCCTTGAAACCCTCCATCCCTGAATAAGATGGGTAATGATGGTTTTCCGGATCCTGGACGGCCTGTATCATTGCCTGGATAATTTTAGGGGGGGTAGGGAGGTCAGGGTCACCCACACCAAGGTTAATGACATCTACCCCCTTTGCCTCTATCTCTTTCTTTTTTTGATCGATCTCCTTGAATAGGTACGGAGGTAGTTTCTTAAGTCTTTCAGCTAGTTCAAGAATTTTTGCTCTCCTTCAATGCTGATATATCTTGCGTATCATAGAGGCATATGAATTAGATCCAAACCTTTTCTGGCTAACAACAAGCCTCTGGATTTAGCTCTGATCTCAGCCACTATTTCATTCAAGAAATTCGGGAATTGTCTCTCCGCTGATTAGGTCTTCGTATGCCTCTCTTGATCTAATGACAGATAAGAGATTTCCTTTAACCATCACCTCTGCCGGCCTGGGACGAGAATTGTAGTTTGAGGCCATAGAAAAGCTGTAGGCCCCTGCACTCATTACAGCCACTAGATCCCCTGGTTTAAATGCTGGCATTTCCCTATCTTTCGCCAGGAAGTCTCCGGTTTCACAAACGGGTCCTACTAGATCGGCTGCCAACATTTCCGAATGCGTCATTTCTACTGGCTGCACCGCATGAAAGGAATTATAGAGGGCAGGTCTTATTAAATCATTCATACCTGCATCCACAATAACAAACCTCTTATTTTTTGTCGATTTGGTGTAAAGGACCCTTGTGACCAGGATACCAGCATTACCAGTGATAACCCTGCCAGGTTCGAGGATAAGGGTAACGTTGTTGTCTCCCATCGTCTCCCTGAGCGCCCCGGCGTATTCTAAAGGATGAGGTGGTTTTTCATCATTGTAGGTTATGCCAAGACCGCCTCCAAGGTTAAGGAACTTGATATCAAGCCCCATCTTTTTCAATGCTTCTAAGAGTTCTTTTAATTTCTGTAAGGCCTCCACAAAGGGATCAATCTCTGTAAGTTGACTACCGATATGGCAGGATATACCTTTCACATCGATATGTTTCAGGCGTTTGGCCAATGCATAGGCACTGAGGGAGTCCTCTATTTGTATGCCAAACTTGTTTTCACTGGCCCCGGTAACAACATAGGGGTGCGTTTTAGATTCGACATCAGGATTTATGCGTATGGCTATCGGTGCCTTGCAGCCGATATCTTTAGCAATTTTATCTAAGGTTTGTAGTTCCTGGTTTGACTCAACATTGAACATAAAAATACCTGATTTAAGCGCTAGTTCCATATCCTCTGGTGTCTTTCCAACGCCAGAGTAGACAATTTTGTCAGGTGCAATCCCCGCTTTTATAGCCCGAAAGAGCTCTCCTCCTGAGACTATATCAGCTCCTCCACCTTCTGAAGCCAAAAGCCTTAGGATGGCTAGGTTAGAGTTGGATTTCACAGAAAAACAGGTTAGGTGGTCCAATCCATTAAAGGCATCTTCAAAGACCCGGAAATGCCTTTTTATTGTGGAATAGGAGTAAAGATAGAAGGGTGTTCCAATCTGCTCAGCAACGTATGATACAGACACATCCTCACAATATAGATGATCATTCTTGTATACAAAGTAATGCATCTAAAGTGCCTATAGTTGTAAGTGCCTCAAGGTAGAAAAGGAAATCATCTTAGCTTTAGCTCACTTCGAAGTTTTTTACGTGTCAATCTCGGCTGACTAGCTTGCCTTCAAATATATCGATTATATCCTTTACCGGGTTAGGCAGTCTACCTTCCCCTGAGTTTTCCTTTGAATCTTTGGAGTCATTTTGCTTCTTGAATGAGACTTCAAAATTTGATTGAAAGAAATCTTGAGCATAGGCAACCAACTGCTCATAGTGCTGTGGGTCATCAAAATAGCTTCCCGTAAATGATCCTTCTCCATAGGGTAACTCTAGCCTGTTTGCAGTAATGGTAAAAGATTTCCACCTCTTTAGCAGATTGGCCATCGCCCTATTCTTGGTAGCTAGATAGCGCAAAAACTCACTCCATTTCCTTTTATTTCCATCATCTGGAAGGATTCTTTCAGTCGGATATTTTTTTCTTGTGAAAGCCCCTTCCAGATTGTTAGTATGCTCTGTTGAGATGGATCTATTGAGTCGTTTTTCTACATCCTCAATCTTTTTGATTAACTCATCAAATGAAAGGTATTCTCTCAATCCTGAAAGCTTAATTATAATTGCTTCCAGTGCTATTCTAGGATTATTTGTATAGCGAAGATCTACTTCCCTATTAATAAGGAAGTTGAGCGATTGGAGGAGCCTTTCCATACCTGCCTGTTTTGCCTGCTTTCGTGCATCTTTTAGCTCATTATCAGGTAAATCCATAAGGTGAGAAGATTCTTGGTAGATGAGAGAAACGATTAGGTTTCGAAACCGATTCATTACTTCTCGGTAGAAGTCCTTGATATCGTAACCATAATTGTATATCTCATCGATTACCTCAAGGCATAATCTGCTGTCCCCATCAATAATAGCCTGCGATATCTTGTAGACAAGATCTCGATCTATTATTCCCAGAACAGCAGTTATCTGGTCATCCTCCACATTTGAGCCAGTAAAAGAGACAACCTGATCGAGAAGACTTTCTGCATCCCGTAGACTTCCTCCGGCCTCCCTCGCAATGATGGAAATACCAGTATCGCTTATCTTTATCCCTTCTTCATTTGCTATCCTCTTAATCTGTTCTTCGATTCTTAATAAGGGTATCCGTTTGAAATCGAATCTTTGACATCGGGACAGTATGGTTACAGGTACCTTATGGGGTTCTGTTGTCGCGAAGATAAATTTGACATGTTCTGGGGGTTCTTCCAGGGTTTTTAGCAATGCGTTAAATGCAGGGAGGGTGAGCATGTGAACCTCATCAATGATGTATATTCTATATATGCCATTAGAAGGAAGGTACCTGATGTTTTCTCGAAGATTTCTTATTTCATCAATTCCCCTGTTTGATGCTCCATCAATCTCCTGGACATCCACGGATGAACCATTAGTTATCTCGATACATGAAGTACATTTATTGCAGGGATTCCCCCCATGACCTTTTCGACAATTGAGGGCCTTGGCAAGGATGCGGGCAACCGATGTCTTACCTACTCCCCTTGCGCCGCTGAATAGATAGGCATGAGCTGATCGATCAGATAGTAAGGCATTCTTAAGTGTCTGTGTTATATGCTCTTGCGCAATAACCTCTTCAAATAGTTGAGGTCTCCATTTTCTGGCAAAAACTTCGTAAGACATGATGAAATACTAGTGTTTGTTGTCCATTATCGATTATGAACCCAGGGAACTACGTTCCTGAGAAGGTAACGAAAACTTAACATGAATCTTAGAATCTAAGCTTATGAAGACAGTTAAAGTATGTGTGGCGGAGAGAGGGGGATTCGAACCCCCGGTACCACTTTTGGTAGTACACGCGATTTCCAGTCGCGCTCCTTAGGCCAACTCGGACATCTCTCCATAATTCCGCTTGATCGGAATACAGCTGGGTCTTGGCTTTTGACATATAACATTGTTTTTTCATCTTGTAGTGGGAAATAGTCGGTACAATGTGTGACCGTCCCAAAAGCTTACAGTCGCAAGCTCATTGTGAAATTTAACGAAAGGTTCATTTCCTGGCGGAGAGGGTGGGATTCGAACCCACGTGCCTCGCTATTAACGAGACAAATCGATTTCGAGTCGACCCCGTTACGACCACTTCGGTACCTCTCCTATCCCTACCTCCTTTCTCGAAAAAAATCCTGCATAAGTTCTCGGCATTCTTTTTCCATTATACCAGGGACTACTCTTAGCCGGTGATTTAGGCTTCCGTCATCAGATAGATTGTAGGCTGAGCCTGCGGCTCCGCCCTTTGGATCAAATGCCCCAAAAACCAGCATGTCCAACCGGGCATTAATAATGGCACCCATACACATTGGACATGGCTCAATGGTTACAACCATGGACATCCCATTCAATCGATAGTTTTCAAGGAGCTTTGCTGCATGCCTGATAACCAATATTTCTGCATGAGCAGTAGGATCATTACGTGAAATACACCTATTATGGTCTCTGGCCAAAACCTCATTGGATTGGCTTATCAGAAGTGCGCCTACTGGAACCTCCCCACCCAGTCGTCCCTTTTCGGCCTCCTTCATGGCCTCTCGCATGAAATGGTAAAGGTCCAAGACGTATCTTGTTTCCTATTATTACTTTGACGCCTACACACTAAACGTGAGATCTTTAAGCTAGCTATCAACCTAATCTCAGAATATTATGCTCTTCGATTATTCTTTAACATTTCCTTATTAGTGAGTCAACTTGATAGTAATTCCTTGAGCCTGACCAGAACTTATCCTGGTAGGAACTGTGTTTTACATTCACTCAAGGCTGTGTTAAATTTAACACAAATTAAGTTAAAATAAACAAGGATTTTCATAACCTATTGTAATTTCATAATAAATATACTCAATTATAGTTGGCATAATAGTTGCTCAATAAAACATTGTCTGGGATGTTCGTTTCCTAATTGAGAAATTTTTCCCTAAAAAGAAAAGTTAGGAGAAAAGAGGAAAATATATTTTATGGGACGGCATCTCCGGACAGTTTGGATAGCCCCGGGCTTATGGCCCGGGGTTTTTTAATTGGGAGAGTTCCTGTTCGGCTATCTCTATGTCCTCTGGCGTGTTTACATCTATAGAATCAAATAGGGTTTCTACCACCTTTATTTTGAAACCATGTTCCAGTGCCCGTAGCTGCTCAAGTTTCTCAGCCTCTTCTAATATGCCATAGGAAAGGCTTGTAAATGTTAATAAAAACTCTTTCCTGTAAACGTAAAACCCTAAGTGTTTATAATGGATAGCCTTTGATTCTCGATCGCGACAGAAAGGGATAGGTGAGCGAGAAAAATATAACGCAAACCCGTTGTTATCAACAGTAACCTTCACGGTATTTGTGTCATGTAGCTCTCTATCATCCTTGATTCTATGCATGAGGGTAGACATGGGTACTGTTGGGTCGTCTATAAGGGGTCGTATGAGGTCAGATAGCATTGACGGCTGAAAAATAGGTTGATCGCCCTGTATATTGACCACTATGTCTCTATCCGCAAGATTAATCTTTTCCGCCGCTTCAGCAATCCGGTCCGTTCCTGACACATGTTTTCCATCTGTCATGATGACGTGACCACCGAATTCTCTAACACAGTCATAAATCCTCAGATCGTCGGTTGCCACATATATCTCATCCAGCTCTGGGCATCCTTTGGACCTCTGGTACACATGTTGTATCATAGGTCTTCCTGCAATCAGGGCCAGCAGCTTTCCCCTAAAACGTGTTGATTGATACCGCGCAGGTATGAAGGCAACTATCTTCACGATCTGTCCTGTAGTCTGAGGCCTTTGACTCGGGTTTTCCTAATAAGCTATTGTACGTTACTGTAAATAGGGGTAAATATCAAGGAAACTGATAGCTCCTACAGAACAATTTATACAGAGGTGATCATGGTAAAGGTGATAGGAGTATATGGAAGCCCCAGGAAGAAAGGTAATAGCGATTTGCTTCTTGATAGTGCCCTTAGGGGAGCCCAGGAACAAGGTGCTGATGTCAAAAAGGTATATGCTAGGGATTTAAAGATGTCAGGTTGCCGAGGATGTGATGGATGTGAGAAAAGCGGTAGGTGCGTAGTTCAGGATGATATGCAGGACATCTATCATCTCCTGGAGGATGCAGGTGTTATTATCTTATCCTCTCCTATATTTTTCTATGGTCTAACTTCCCAGATAAAGGCCTTGATTGACCGGGGCCAGGCCATGTGGTGGAGAAGAAAGTTGAGCAGAGTCAGTAAAGATGAGAAAAAAAATTATGGGGGCAGTAAAAGAACACCCTGAAGCGCTGCAAGAGACCTATGATTTTGGGAAAAAGTGGTTACAATTGAATAGAGATGTTTCGTAGAACAGTAGAGCTCATAGCCAGAGAGCCGGTGACTTATTTTACGTTGACATATGTACAGAACCCCCATAAATTAGGAGCAGTAACAGGTAATTATTCAAGATGACGAGGTAGTATTATGGGTCCGTCAGAGATTGCGGATGTGCTAGAGAATTGTGAGTTCTTTCGGGGATTGAATAGGGATGAAATTGAAAAGATAGCGAGCCTTGGTCATGTCGAGATGTATGAGGCCGGAGAAAGTATATTTAACCAGGGAGATTTCGGCGACAGACTCTTCATAATCGCTGATGGTCATGTATTCTTAGAAAGATCGATTGATTTAGGTACGCGTAAGGGAAATGCGATCATTAGCCTTTTGGGGAAGGGAAGGGCTTTGGGCTGCTGGTCAACCCTCCTCGGAGAAGCTCACAATTTGATGTCATCTGCAACATGTAGGAAACCTACAAAGGTAGTTGTTATTAACGGCCCGGCCCTAAGAGAGATGATGCTGGATAATTCTCAGCTCGGATTCAAGGTTCTGGAAAGACTCTGTTTTGTACTACGAGACAGAATCCAGGGTGCATACGGGGCTATGGAAAACATCTAGGCTCGCCCTATTCATCTCCATCAATGTTGATCGGTAATCCCCCCTGTGTTCTTAGCTCCTCAATCTTACTCAAGGGCTTTTCGAGTTGCCGCCGTCTGGTCGCCATAAGTAATTCATACTCTTTTTGTGTATCCTCTATCCTCTTACCCAACAGTTCCAGCTTCTTTAGGAATTCATCCCACTGCTTCTTAAATACACCTAACAACGATAGTATCTCACTGGATGTCTTCTCCAGGGCAAAATTATCTATGGCCTGCCTGATGACAGCCAGAACTGCGAAAAGGGTTAGAGGCGAGCAAAAGATCACCCTATTTCTTATTCCCTCATCAAGGATGGAATTGTTCTGTTCGTGAATAAAGGCATAAATCTGTTCATTGGGAATAAACAGAAGCACATAGTCAACAGTATTCTGCTCCGGATTTATATATTCCCTGGTTGTAACCACCTTAATCCTGGCCTTGACATCCCTTAAGAAGTCATTTCGAAATTTTACCTTCTCTGCTTCTAGGTCAGTTTCGAGAAACCTAGTATAGTTGTCTAAGGGGAACTTGACATCCATGTTCAGTCTTAAGTTCCTGGGAAGGAGGAAGGTAAAATCTGGTCGCGAGCCAGCCCCTTCGATAGCCTTTTGCTTGAGATAGTTCACATTTTCAACAAAACCTGCCAGACGCAAGACATCTTCTGCCATCCTTTCCCCCCACTGACCTCTTGCCTTTGTACTTGCCAATGCCTCGCGTAGTAACGTGGTGGTTTGCATCAGGGCTGTTGTCTGCTGAGTAGCTGTACTAAGTTGACTTGCAAGTTCTCCAAATTTCCTTACTCTATCCTTTTCAAGCTCTTTCATTAGTATGGAAACATCTTCGAGTTTAGATGTCATGTGATGCAATTGCTGGTCAATCAGGCCTTTTTTTGCATCTAATTCTCTGAGACTGACTTCTCTTTCTGATTCCAGACGGGCTTTGGCTAACTTCAGAAATTCTTCGGTTGACTTCGACAATGCATCCAGAGAGAGCTCTCCAAAGCTTGCCTTTATATTTTCAACTATTGAATCAATGTTTGCCTTCCTCTGGATCTCATTCTCACGGAATAATTCTTCGGCAAGCTCTTGGGCCGTTTTCCCTTGGATTAATCTCAATAAAACAGCTACCAGTAGACCAAGCACAAATCCTATTGCCATCCCTATAAGAGCAGATAATGTGCGGATGAGGAGCGCCCGAAGGGCGTCTGTTCAATCCGCTTGTTGTGAGGCGCTTCGCGCCGAGCAACAAGTGGATCTCCTCATCCGCACATTGTTCCGGGCGCGAAGCGTCCGGAACAACCAGTTCATAGAATCCCCCCAAGGAGCATTTGCTGTTATCCCGGAAGATGCACGCCTCCTGGCAACATAGGCACGGACATTTTTTCACAGCCAGGCGGAATCTCAGCAAAAGAATCACTAAGATGACCTTTTTGATCTTACACAATACCTATACAATATCGGAAGGAAGAAAAAAAGTTTTAATCTGAGCAAGATTCATATCACTCGTATTCACCCATTGGTCGGAAATGCACACGCAACTGACCGGAGTTTCCTTTTCTCCTGCTCACTTCGATGGGTACGCACTGCTCACAGCCAATTTTAGGTCGGAAACAACCGCTTTTCCTCAAAATCAAGGAAACTTCAGGCAACTGACTATTGACAAGGGAGCGAGGATATTATTAGAATTCAAATGTTCATGAGACTGATGATATCAGGAGACACTACGATGAAGCTGCATTGTTTCTAGAGGTTGAGAGTGAAGAAAGTGGAAGTGAGAAATGGAAAAGTCACATGAAGAGAGATGAGGGTAAAATAGTGGAAATATTTGCGGATGGTGCCTGCTCTGGGAACCCGGGGCCGGGAGGCTATGGCACGATATTAAGGTATGGAAAAAGGGAAAAAGAGATAGTGGGATACTGTCCCAATACTACCAACAACCGCATGGAGCTTGTGGCTGTGATAGAGGGCTTGGAGACACTTAAGAGGCCTTCACGGGTTAGGATATTTACAGATTCCAATTATGTTTTCAAAGGAATCACCACCTGGATCAATACGTGGCTAAAACGGAATTGGTTAAATTCACAGAAAAGACCAGTTTTGAATAGGAATCTTTGGGAGAGATTACTCAAGGTAACTAAACCGCATCAGATAGAGTGGCGGTGGATAAAGAGTCATGAAGGGCATCCTGAAAATGAGCGATGTGATAGACTGGCGAAGCAAGCAATCAGGGAGAATGTGAGAGAGTGAACTGCTAAATGGACATTTAGGATTCATTTCACTATAATTACTTGACAATTATGATAAATCAGAATATAAATATAAATTAATAGATACTTTATACATTGGAGCTATCATGAAATGTCCTAAGTGCAAGTATATCACCTTTGATTATCTGGACACCTGTCCCAGATGTGGCAAGGACATGTCAGCAGAAAAAGCTAAGTTGAGTATCTTTTCTATTAAGCCTGACCCACCTTCTCTCTTAGGCTCCTTGACCGGTGATCTCAATGATAGCAGTGTTGAACTGAGGGTGCCTGAATCAATTAAGAAGGGTGCCGAAGATATGAAGCTGAAAGGCGAGGAAGTATATGATGATGGTTCGGAACTGAACATAAATATCGATGAGGAATCTCTATCAGAGTCAGGTGAAGCTGCCGAGCTTGACTTGGGTGATCTATCTTCCACCGATGATGACAAAGAGCTAGACCTGGGTTATGTCTCTGATGCCATTAGTCCAGAGACTGAAAAGGTGGCTGTTGAGGAAGAAGAGCTTAGAGTAGAAGCAGGCTCTGATGCAGGGGTGGATCAAAGAGGTGTTCAGAAGGAAGAATCCAAGAAGGATTCGGAAGAAGGAGCCCTGGATCTTGGGGATTTGGAACTGAAACTCGATTTTGATGAGGACGAAGATTCCAAACAATAGTGGCTTGATATTCAAGATTTGAGAATATAGGTAGGCCGAGATAGCTCAGTCGGTAGAGCAGGGGACTGAAAATCCCCGTGTCCGCAGTTCGATTCTGCGTCTCGGCATCAATACCATCAAGGGTTAGCCAATATCCTGGCTAGCCCTTTTTTCAAGCCGACCTTATCCCAGGAAGGCCCCCGTGCATTGACTTCTTCATGCTTGAGAAAAGGGTATCGGTGAGTATTACCCCAGGGCTAAGTCATTCTACAACATAACCTATTAAAATAATTGTTCAAAAAAATAAATCTGAACTTTCGTTCTGAAATATTTTATATAACGCGTCGTGTCTCAAGCCGCTTCTCCATCCCACATCAATGAGATTTCACCCCTTCACTGCCTCATAGTACGCCCCATCGCTACAGATGAGCGTTCAGACTGGGATACCCTCATGGCCACGCACCACTATCTGGGCTTTCGATCCCTGGTGGGTGAATCGATTCGCTATGTTGCAGCACTACAGGGCCAATGGGTCGCATTGCTGGGATGGTCTGCGGCGGCTCTAAAATGCCGGCCCCGGGACCGTTGGATTGGCTGGCCCCAGGTTATCCAATGGCAACGGTTGCATCTCATCGCCAATAATGCCAGATTCTTGATCCTTCCCGGTATCCACCTCCCCAATCTCGCCTCAAGGATTCTGAGCCTCAACCTGCAACGACTCTCCAGGGATTGGGAGCACATCCACGGTCATCCTGTCCTGCTGGCAGAAATCTTTGTGGACACGAGCCGCTATGCCGGTACCTGCTACAGGGCAGCCAATTGGATCT
>JABXJY010000092.1 GCA_013375385.1 Desulfobacterales bacterium | reverse complement strand
GGAGGAGAAAAGAAATAGTGAGTTGTCGTTACAGAATCTGAATTTACAAAGAAAATCAATGGGTTCATTAAGGCTAATGAAAATATTTGACGAAAGCCCAGATAAACATAAAACTTGTCTTTGAAGCTAATAAGATGTATGATATAGATAACAAAAACATCCAATTCATCAAGACTCACGTCATTAAAAGGAGTTAGTGATGGCCCAAATTGATGCCTTCTTTAAGCTCATGAATGATCAAGGAGCTTCAGACCTGCACTTAGCTGCTGGTAAGCAACCTGTTTTGAGGATTCGGGGGGAGCTGGAAAGGGTAAAATACAAGGAACTGGATGACGATACCCTCAAGGCCATGCTCTACGAGATAGCCCCTGAGCACAAGATCAAGATATTTGAAGAGACAGGAGATGTTGACTTTGCCTATGAGATAGCCGGGCTGGCTCGTTACAGGGCCAACTTCTTCAGACAGAAGGACGGTGTGGGTGCTGTCTTCAGAGAGATACCCAGTAAAATCCTTACCTGTCAAGATCTTGGACTTCCTCCGGTTATCCGACAGCTCGCTACACTGCCGAGAGGGCTTGTCCTGGTAACAGGACCCACCGGGAGCGGAAAGTCAACTACCCTCGCGGCCATAATAGATGAGGCCAACAAGACCAGGAAGGATCATATCATTACCGTTGAGGATCCGATTGAGTTTGTCCATGTCAGTCACAAGGCTGTAATAAACCACAGGGAGGTCGGAATTCACACAAAGTCATTTGCTGCAGCCCTGCGAGGTGCCCTCAGGGAGGATCCAGATATTATACTGGTTGGCGAGATGAGGGATCTGGAGACCGTCGAACTCGCCATTGAGGCATCCTCTACCGGCCACCTCGTCTTTAGCACGCTCCATACATCCTCTGCAGCCAAAACGGTAGACAGGATCATAGATGTTTTTCCTACTGAACAGCAGGAACAGATCAGGAGCACCTTGTCCGATGGACTCAGGGCGGTGGTGTGTCAGAGTCTATTTAGGCGGAGGGATCAAAGCGGGAATACCATGGGCCGTGTCGCAGCACTTGAGATTATGATTGCTACCCCAGCAGTGAGAAACCTGATACGGGAAAAGAAGACCTTCCAGATCCCATCCGCTATCCAGACCGGAAAGAAATATGGCATGCAATCTTTGGATGATGCCATAATGGATCACTTAACCAAAAAGAGGATAAGCGCAGAAGAGTCATATGCAAAATGTAACGACAAGAGTAAATTTCTTCCATTCCTCAAAAACCCTCCTGCGGACTTTACCGAGGCCTAACTCCAAAGGGGTATAGAAAATGAGAAAACAACAGATAGATCATATCCTGGGGTCTATGTTAGAGGCATATGAAGATGTATCTGACATAAATATAACGGTAGATAAACCAACTCAGGTAGAGTCCTCAGGTGTATTGAAGCCTGTCTCCCTTAAACCTCTCATCGACCGATTGACCCCTTTCCAGACTGAGATATTTGCCCTCAACCTGGTAGATAATGATAGGAGACTCACTAAAACCCTCGTGACCGAGGGCTCCTGCGACCTATCCTATCAGTTGGCCGGAAAGGCACGCTTCAGGGTCAATGTGTTTTCCCAAAAAGGATGCTATTCTGTGGTGATGAGGCAACTACCGTCCAGGGTGCCCACCATCGAAGAAATGAAACTTCCTCCTACCTTCAACAAAATGACAGAGGAATTGAATGGTATAATCCTCGTTACCGGTGCTACAGGAACTGGAAAGACTACATCCCTTGCATCCTTTCTCAACGAGATAAATGAAAAAAAACCAGTTCATGTAATTACCTTGGAGGACCCAGTAGAGTTTGTCCATTCCCAGAAAAAGGCCACCTTCAACCAGAGGGAGATGGGTACCGATTTTGACGAGTTCTCCTCCGGCTTGCGGGCTGCCCTCCGCCAGGCACCAAAGGTCATTCTCGTGGGTGAGATGAGAGACAGGGAGACAGTGGAGATAGGTCTCTCTGCAGCGGAGACTGGTCATCTTGTCTTGACCACGCTTCACACAGTGGATGCAGGGCAGACCATAAACAGGATTATAGGCATGTTTGAACAAGAGGAAGAAAAGCAGATAAGAATTCGGCTGGCTGATACAGTCAGGTGGATAGTATGCCAAAAACTGCTTCCTAAAATCGGAGGCGGTCGAGTAGCCGCCTTTGAGATACTAGGCTCAAACATGATGGTAAAAGACCTTATCCTCAATGGGGAGACCGAGGATAAGACATTTTATGATATTATGCGGAACAGTCGGGCCTTTGGTATGATGACCTTTGACTACTGCATTGTCGAGCATTACAAGAATGGCCTTATTACCGAAGAGACGGCTATGGCCTATGCATCGCATAAGGCAGTTTTGGGAAGGGCAATAGACGCAATAAAGGCATCCAAGGGAGAAAAGACCACCTCTATAGAGGGTCTGGCCATAGACGAAAGCTACGGTAAATCATTATAAGTAGATTACATAGAGAGATAGACGTATGGATGTTACCTGTAAATCGTGCGGCACAACACTAAATATACCGGATGAAAAGTTGCCGCCCAGTCAAGCGGTAAGTGTTACCTGCCCGAAATGTAAGGGCAAGATAAGGATAGAACCATCTGATAGGAGACTGGCCCCAAGCAAAGAGGAGTTTAAGGAAGCTGGCCTTGAATATGGGGATGATACCAGCCCCCTGGAATTCTTTGAGGAAGGAACGGGATTAGCTCTTGTTCTGGATGGAAATGAAGCAAATGTAATGGAGATCAATTCTGCCCTTGAGGGATTATCCTATAAAGCCATCTTGCCCACATCCATAAATGAGGCAATGGGCAAACTGCGTCTCTATCACTTTGACCTGATCTTCCTTTCCGATGGTTTTGATGGACAGGATCTTGAACGCAGTCCCGTAACCAATTATCTCAACCATCTCTCCATGAGTGTAAGGAGAAAGATCTTCCTGGTTTTGCTGAGCGAAAAATTCAAGACCATGGATAATATGATGGCCTTTGGAAAAAGTGCCAATCTGGTAGTAAACCCTGATGATCTTTCTAGCTTGTCTTTAGTACTAAAAAAGGCCCTCTCTGATACTGAGAAGTTTTACAAGGTGTTTATGGATACCCTCAAGGAGGTGGGGAAAGAGTAAAGAGATATTGTCAGGTCCGCCTGTATGAGACCCTATTAACAACGCTGTAGGCTATGGGGATAATAAATAAGGTGAGAAAGGTGGAAAACAGTAAACCAGAGGCTACAGCCACGGCCATAGGTGATCTCAATTCCGCTCCCTCCGTATGACTTAAGGCCATAGGAAGCATCCCAAGTATGGTAGTGATGGCCGTTACTAGTATTGGCCGAACCCTCACCGCTGCCCCCTCTACAATAGCCTCTCCGAATTCAATCCCTCTGTGCTGCCATGATCATGTAGACCAGCATAATAGCTATGAGTAGTGACCAGGACAGCGAAGAGAATGCCTCCTGCATGTCCTTATAGCGCCCCCCAAATTTCACAAAGTATCCGTCAGGGAGACGTATCTTTGCCACCCTCTCCTTGATATCCCTAACAATACTGCCCATATCCCTTCCAAAGGTATTTCCCTTTACCGTGACCTTTCTCTCTTGATTTTCCCTGGTTATCTCCACCGGCCCCTTTCCGTATCCAATTTCTGCTATCTGGTAGAGGGGGATCTGGGGGCCTAAGGGTGAGGGGATATTGATATTGCTGATGTCGCTTACGGAGCTTCGGTCGAGATCCTGAAATCTCACCCTGAGATCGTATTCGTCACCTCCTATTCTATACTTGCCTGCTACTATTCCATGGAATGCCTCCTTCACTGTCCTCCCGATCTCACCAACCGTCAAGCCAAACCGTGCTGCCTTTTCTCTGTCAACACTGATCTGGATTTCTGGCTTGACAGCCTTGAGGCTCAGCTCAACATCCCGAAATCCGGCAATATCCCCGCATCTTTCTGCAATGGATGTGCTGATATCTTTAAGGATTGAAAGATCCTTACCAAAGATCTTCACCTCTATAGGCGACTCTCCTCCGGCGCCCATCATCATCTCACCCAAATCTATAAAATTGAATTCCGCATCCTCTACCCTTGGAAGCCTCCTTCGTATTGCATCTGTTATCTCATCTGATAATCTCCTCCTCTCCTCCTTATCAACGAGCTTAACCAAGATCTGGGCCTCATTCACATCTGCTGTTCCCATACCCCAGGCAAGATCCATCTTGCTCGTCTCGGTGAGACCAATAACGAGAGTGGCATACAGGGTCTCTGGCTGATCGAGCAGTACGTCTTCAATATTCTTGATAACCCTGTTAGTCTCCCCCAGATTGGTTCCCACCGGCATCTTTGCCATCATGGATAGGATCGGTATATCCTGTTTGGGCATAAACTCCATACCCAAGCGCGGAGCCATATATAGACTCCCGGCAAAGAGAAGCACGGTAGCGCCGAGGACTGTCTTTCTGTGTCTGAGTGACCAGAGAAGGGCTCTCCGGTACATGCTCCTGACAGGTTCAAATCTGCCTCTACCAGATGCCGGTCCTGATTCATCCCTCTCTTTTCCTTTCAAGATCTTGGAAGCAATCATGGGTACGATGGTAAGAGAAACAAACAAGGAGGCAAGCAGTGCAAGGCATACTGTTACTGCCAGCGGCCGTGAGAGCTTGCCTGCTATTCCTGATGTCAAAACCATGGGCAAGAATACGGCCATGGTTGTCAATGTTGAGGCTGTTATGGCCATTCCAACCTCTGTTGCCCCGGCCTTCGCAGCCTCATCTCTGTCCTCTCCCAATTCATCTAAATGTCGAAAGGTATTCTCTATTACCACCACGGCATTATCAACGAGCATACCGATCCCGAGGGCCAGACCCCCGAGTGTCATTATGTTAAAGGTATATCCAAAGGCATAAATGCCCATAAAGGTGGTGACCACCGAGAGGGGAATGGCCAGGGAGATAATGAAGGTCGGCCTCCAGCTGCCAAGGAAAAGGAGGATAACCATAATAGCCAGGATACCCCCCTCAATTGCATTGAAATTTGTTCTCTTGACCACCTTCTTGATAATTCGGGAGAAATCTATTACCGCATGAAACTTAATGTCCTCTGGAGTCTCTCCCCTCATCTCCTTGAGGGCAGTCTTTACCCTGTCAATAACCTCAACGGTATTGGCACCTGACTGTCTCAGGATCATCATTACGAGGGAGTCTTTCTTGTTGGTCCTGGTATAGTTTCTTATCTCTTTGTGGGTATCTTCCACCCTCGCTATATCGCTAATATGTATCGGTGTGCCAGTGCTAACACCCACAATAGTGTTAGAGATGGGTGCAAGGGACTTGTATTCGCCCATGGTCCTCACCAGATACTCGGTATGACCTCTGGTCACATGGCCTGCCGAGACATTCAGGTTTTCCCTTCTCAGCGTGGCTATCACCTGGCCGAGTGAAAGATTATAGGCCCTGAGTCTGTCCCTATCGACAAATACATTGATCTCTCTTTCTAGCCCCCTGCGATCCAACAGCTTGCCACCCCATCCAATCTCTCAATCCTGCTTTTGACATTATCTGTGAGATACTGGCGAAGCTCGATCGTATCATCCAGACCGGTAACCCCATAGAAAAGGATGGGGGAGTCTGACATGTTAAATTTAACCACGAGCGGGGTATCTGAATCCTCAGGAAGGAAATCTGTCAGCCAGGAGACCTTGGCCCGGACATCCTGGGCGGCAAAGTCAAGCAAGGTTCCCCATTCAAACTCTACCATGACGACCGATACGCCCTCCTTGGATACTGATCTCACGGTCTTCACCCTCTTTACCGTGCTTACAGCCTCTTCAATGTGCCTGGTGAGCAGATTCTCAATATCCTCAGAGGCAACGCCCTCATAGGTGGTAACCACCGACACAAATGGGTATTCCAGCTCAGGCATCATATCTATGCCAATCCTGACAAAGGAAATGATGCCGAAGAGGCACACAATCAGGGTCAGCATGAGAACGGTAATCTTTCTCTTTACAGAAAACTCCGGTATATTCACCTAATCCCTTAGCACCTGTACCTTTGTTTTATCTGCCATTCCATAGTGTCCTTCAACGGCAACCTCCTCACCCTCCTGGAGGCCATCAGTTATCTCGATCTCCGCCTCGTCGGTGATACCTACCGTAACTGTCCGTAGGGACACACGATCTCCATCAGCAACGAATACGGCTGTACTGCCTCCTCTCCTTATTACTGACTTGAATGGTACAATAAGGACGCCTTTATGGATCTTGGGGTATATCCTTACCCTGGCAAACATCCCGGGCCTCAACCGGTGATCCTTATTAGGGATCTCAGCCTTAGCCTTAAATGCCCTGCTACCAGGGTCCACCATGGGATTTATCGTTGAGATCTCACCCTTGAACGTAACACCTGGGTAGGTATCTGCAATAATCTCTACGGGATTCCCGATCGTTACATTCGCTAAATGGACCTCGGGCAGGCCAACCTCCATCTTTACACTGTCAATATTCATGATCAAAAAGAGAGTGGTCGGAGGCATGGTGGTTACATACTCCCCCTGATTAATGAACCGTTTCACGATGAGGCCGGAAAAGGGGGAAGTAATCCCTGTATCCTTCAGCTTTTGCTCGGCCATTGCCAGGTTCTCCCTGGCACTCAAGATCTGGGCGTTGATCAGCTCCATCCTGGCCAGAGCCATTGAATGGGCTGTATCAATATCGTCGTACCGTTGCCGGGAGATTGCATGCTTTTCAAAAAGGTTCGCCAGTCTTTCCTTTTCTTTTCTCAGATTGAGCTCTTTCAATTCGGCCTCTTTGAGTTGGGCCTCAGCCACCCTGACAGCCGCCTGGCACTGCCGTTCAGCAATCAGCAAGTTCTTTTGATCCAACCGGGCCAAGATTTGTCCTTTTCTTGCCTCATCCCCTTCATCTACATAGACTATTTCTATGGTTCCGGAAATCTTCGGTCCAATCTTTGATTCATGCGCGGGAAAGAGAGTTCCAGTTGCCAGAATTGGCACAGCTATATCGCCCCTTTTTACCGTGGTAACCTTTATTACCGGTATCTGCTCGACTACCGTACGGACAGTAGGGGTATTATCCTCCTGAGAACCGGGGTTCTCACACCCCCAGGTCAAGAGCGTCAATCCCATTACTATCCCGACAAAAACCGGATGCTTGACAATCATATGTTTCTCCATTATACCCTTTTCGGCCACACCTCTCAGCAATATTAGCAGAAATTGATTCCGAAGCCCAACCCCTGCGCAGATCTCACATCGCATATCTCAAACAGCAAGGTTTCTTCCTCATCATGCTAATTTTTTGCTGCACTATCTGTCAAGGAGTTTAAAGATTTCCCCATTGTGCAACAGAAAAGACATTGGCATTGATCAATGGTTTTTGGAAGGCATAGAGGTTAAGAGATCGTGGGTACGAGACGTGGGCTTTCGTCTATCTGGTGAAGTGACCGAAAAATCTAATCATCTCTGCCCGACAGGGCTGATGGTTTTCACTTGTCCCGAAAACTTTCGGGACAAGTGAAAAAATGCGTATCTCCGCGTTCTCTGCGTCTCCGTAGTAAAAAAGAGATGTAAGTCCAACGGACTACTGACAACCTTCAACAGACATTACTTCTAAGGCATTAAGGGCCTTGTTTTGGGTGCTCGCTGCAACCTTCTGATCAGTTGTCAGATGAGAAATGTATTTCGAGATTTCCTTTTCTCCCATATCTTTTGGGTGACGTTTTTTGTGGAATAAGATATACTGCCTCATCCAGTTAACATATGCTTGTTGAGTGCGAATAATAATGCTTTTTCCGAATCACATCACGGACTTGATCGAGCAGTTTCATATCACAAACTCAATTTCAGTATTCTTCGATTTCAATTCTATTTCTTTTACATCGAAGATCTTTGGTTATAGATCTGTTAAGTCACTCTAATGTTTAAATCTATCAATCGACAGCAACCCTCAGAGAGAATCGTCAATCGGAGAGAAATTATGGCACAACTTTTTGAAAACACACGCATCAAAGAAATGGAGTTGAAAAACAGACTCGTTCGTTCAGCAACTCACGAGGCTATGTCCGACAAGAATGGATTTCCGGAAAAGGCACTTTTTAAACTCTATGAAAGACTCGCAAAAGGAGGAGTCGGACTCATAATTACCGGATTTGCATTCGTCGCTCGTGACGAAATCTGTCATTATAAAGGAACGCAAGGAATTGACAGTGAGGAGCATATACCTACATATCGCGAACTAGTGAAACATGTTCATGAAAATGGTGCTAAAATCGCAATGCAGATTGCCCATTGCGGAAGACAGACAACTTCTGAAATCATAGGCACAGAAGAGCCTATAGCCCCCTCGCCTGTAAAAGAAAAGACCCTATTCGTTATGCCAAGGGAGATGACCGAAGAGGACATAGAGAGGATTATCGAGGCGTTTGCCCAAGCCTCAAGGAGAGTTAAAGAAGGTGGTTTTGATGCCGTCCAAATCCATGGAGCTCACGGGTATCTTATTAACCAGTTTCTTTGCCCCCACACAAATAGGAGAAAAGATCGTTGGGGAGGATCAATTGATAATCGAATACGTATCGTATTTGAGATCTATAACCGGTGCCGCAAACAGGTAGGCGACGAGTTCCCTATCCTTATAAAAATCAACGGATATGACACTATGAAACGTGGCCTAAGATTGGAAGAAAGCACTGTAATGGCCCAATTGATGTGTGAAATGGGGTTTGACGGAATTGAGGTTAGCTGCGGAATCAAGGAAGATAATTTTTCAACGTTAAGGGGGGATGTTCCTGTTGAAGCCATTCTTGATGATTGGGATATCTATAAAAGAAAGAATCCTATATATCGTTCTTTTATGAGGCATTTTGGCAGAAGAATTGTTAATCCACCTCCGTTTTCAGAGGCTTACAATCTGGAAAGTGTAAAGGCTATCAAAGCTAATGTAGATATACCTGTATTTCTTGTCGGTGGGTTAATAAACCCTAGGACAATGGAGGAAATTATTGAGAATGGAGACGCTGATTATATTTCGCTTTCCCGAGCCCTTATAGCAGACCAGGATTTTCCAGAGAAAATTCGCAGTGGCAGTCGTGAACCCTCACGATGCATACACTGCAATCTTTGTTTGGGGTACTTAACAAAGAGATCATTGCATTGTTACCACGGAAAAAGGATTAACAAGAAAGAAAGATAATGAGGCACATCTATAAATTCTAAAGGCATAAACCTTCATTTGAGCCGTCCACAATTGCACCGGGTCAGGGGTCGCCAAGCAGGGTCGCGGTAGGAATGCCGGTTGCCCGGCACCCCCCGCACAGATCCGTACATGATGGCTCTCCCTCATACGGCTCC
>JABXJY010000347.1 GCA_013375385.1 Desulfobacterales bacterium | reverse complement strand
CTGACACGAAGACAGGTGTCAACCGAACTCGCGCTCTACATCGCCGAGAAGGTTTCCTCAGAGCTGGGATCTAGGGATGTCCGACAAGCACTCCGAGTAGCGAAACTCGCTAAAAACTATCGCCAAGTCGACAGCATAGTCAGAACGTTACTAAGATACACGAAAAAATAGGGAATCTATAAGGCGTATCCATTAATGCTCGTGGCTTCTAGCGCGCTATCAGGATCTCCTTCTGCTGTTTTAGGGTAATGGAGCAAAACTTCATAATTGTTATAATCAGGGCGGATGATGGAAAAGTCGGGGGGTAGGTCGGAGTGAACTGTCCGTTGAAAAAGACGTGTGAGGAGTACAAGAATGTGAGAAGGTATGATTTTAGTAAGAAGAAGCAGTGTGGTTGGAAGGAGTAGTCTAAATGCCCTATTTTTCTTGGTGGGGAGATAATATGCAAAAAGGTCAGTTAGCAACTGTAGCACTTGCTGTCAGCTTAATCGTATCCGTTGGCTATGCACTCACACTCAACAGCCTAAATAGAAACCTAGTTAATAGAAACAAGCAGCTTGCTTTTCAATACAAAAGGTTGGCTGATACAAATCGGGAGCTCTTGACCTCGTACCATGACTTGAATCGTTCCTACGAGGAACTAACCTCTTCGTATGACGATCTTGAAGTAAACTATCAAACCTTCCAGGATCGGTACGCATCCCTACAGTCTGAATATGACGACGTAATTGACGATTATGCGAGGCTAGAAGCGGAATACTCCAACTTAGAGTATGAATACGGAAACATCGAGGCAGACTATAAGTATTGGAAGAATGCCTATGAAATGTTAAACTCGAAATATAAAGAGGTCAAATATGATTATGATGTGTTGGTAGCTTTCTTTGATCGGCCCCTAGATTCTAAGGATGTTCCATCGCATTTGGAATTACGATCTTGGCTGTTGCTGGATCAGACGGATAGGCTTGGTGGTCATGCTGAGTTCGACTGCAAAGACTTCTCAACCGTTCTCTCCGTTAAAGCCAGAACGAGATACTGGGACATGGGCATAATTGCAGTTGCAGGGTACGATGAAGAAACAGAAGAGCGTTACGGTCACGCATTCAACTTCATAGTGACTACTGAGGGGTTAGTCTATGTTGAGCCACAGAGAGATGAATATTGGTGGTATTCCGACCACAAAGAAATAGAGGCTGGGTCAACATGGCAACTCGGTGACACATTCATCGTCGTCGAAGACGTGAAGATCATACTTGAAGGCTAGCGCGCTAGAAGGGTAATAGGAAAAGATAGCTCCATGAGTGGATCTCTAGTTCATAAGTCTTTTATCTGATCTCTGTAACTCGATAGGATTGTGGGAGTAGATAGATTTGAGGAAACGTCTTGCTTTAGGAGGGTTCATTGTGATGGTCCTGGGTCTAATCGGGTTTGGATCCTTTGTGAGCCTTACAAGTTCCTCTTCGATGACTGGGGAAGCGGCTTTAGGCTGGCTAGTGTTGTTTCCCGTGGTAACGTTGGGGGCACTTTTGCTAGGTGTACTGGGACTTGTATTGCTGGTTCTTGGATTAGTTCTTAAATCCCGCTAGCTGGGATTCCCTATTTTTTCGTGTATCTTAGTAACGTTCTGACTAGCTAGCGCGCTGGGGAGATCCCCTGACTTCTACATTTCTACGTTTTGACAATATTGAAACTATGGCTAAAACCATAGGGCTTACGCTACAGGGTTTTATGGATAAAAAAAAGAGGTAGTTTAGTAGATATCGTCTAATTCGTAAACTAACCCACAGCTCTTACAGCATATCTCTGCGGGGATCGTGTAGTGTTCGTTCTCCCTCGCCACCGTCAGCTGTGATCCACACTCGCCACAGTAAGCCTTGCCGTTCCAGATGATCAGATAGATCGTTATTAGATAGATCGCTTCGTACTCAACAGGCGGTGAGCCTTTGCACTGTGGGAGAGTGTGGACACCGTAGATACTGATGGATCTCCTCTTTTCAAGTAGAACCGCCCCACGCACCCGACTATTAACGATCTCTAAGTACCTCTCCTCGAATGTGCCTAGTATATCGACCTTTCCAGAGTTCATCTGCCTTCTA
>JABXJY010000091.1 GCA_013375385.1 Desulfobacterales bacterium | reverse complement strand
AAATGTCGGTTTGTTTTTGGCATTGTAGGAATTTACATTCTGTCCTATAAGGGTAATCTCCTTTACCCCTTGACTAACTAAATATTTAGCTTCATCTATAATTTCTTTTGCTGGTAGGCTTGTCTCCCTACCCCTAACAAGAGGAACAATGCAGTAAGAGCAGAAATTGTTACATCCTTCCATAATCTTTAGAAAGCTTTTAACCCTTCCTTTTAAGTAACCGTTATGATTGGGAAAGTAGGCTAGCTCACAGGCCAGATCGAGGGAGGATATCCTCTCCCCTCCCCCCTTGATCTGAGAGAGAAACTCGTCTATGCGGTAGATATTCCTTGGGCCCAAGACCAAATCAAGGTAGGGGAAGCGTTTAAAGAGATCCATTCCCTTTTCTTGGGCTACACATCCGATGACACCGGCAATCATATCCGGTCTCTTTCTCTTTAAACGGGCCAGGCGACCTAAAAGAGTTAATGCCTTCTCTTCAGCCTTGTCTCTGACTGCGCAGGTATTAATCAAGATGATGTGAGCATCCTCAATGGTGTCTGTTTGCTCATAGCCTCTGTTAAGAAGGATCTTGCTGATGGACTCAGAATCATGCTTGTTCATCTGGCAGCCGAAGGTTTTTATATGAAATAACTGGGTCAACCTATCTCTCCCGCTTTGTCAGACCCGTAATAATAATCTTTTTAACATCTCCTATTTTTATGGAAAAAAGGCCGTAAGGAAGCTGGCCATAGAAAATACGGTCTTTGTCCATTTTTAACTCAACTTGAGGTGCCTTTCGCATGATAACCGTTGCAAAGAGATCGCTGCCTTTTGCATAGAAATCCATTTCTTGTATGTTATCAAAGGGTATAGAAACCGTGGCACCTCCGTATCTACCCGAGATAAATGTCTGCCCATCGAGACTAAAGAGAGTTATATCTGAGGAAACATCACTCTGGTCAATTACTGTTGCTGAGAAATTATCGTCAGGTTCAGGGATCTTTGTAGGTTCCTTCTCTCCGAAGGTGCCCATCCCTATAGTAAGAAATGCAATCACTAAAACCACAGAGGTGTTGACAATCCTGTCAACAGGACTACTTCTCCTCAACATGGATACCCCCCTCTTCTTTTAGATAGTTGATAAGCGAGAAGATCTCTTCTTCACACCCAGGAGATAGAGAGATTTCAATCTCACCATTTACCGGATTGATGGTTCTCATAGAGGCCATCCCACCATAAGACTCTATTATCCATTGCAAATAACATATTTCATTCCTTCTTACAGACAAGATGTATTTACTGGTTTGCATTGTTGTAAGAGGATTCACCCCATTTAAGCTTTGTCCTTAAGATATCAAAATAGTCCTGATCAGGTGATTTGAGTAGTTTCAGTTTTTCCTCTGACTTGGAGACAATAACCCTGTCGTTATCCGTAAGATCGAAGCCAACCTGACCATCAAAGGTAAGGGTTACTTCCTCGCTATTTTCTCCCATCTTGATCTCTATGACTGATGTATCCGGCACGATAATAGGCCTATGCGTCAACGTAAATGGGCATATTGGGGTCACTATCAATGCCTCCAAATTTGGATACAGTATGGGGCCTCCAGCAGAAAGGTTATAACCTGTTGAGCCTGTAGGAGAGGATATTATCAGCCCATCTGCTCGAAAGGTAGTTAGAAAACGTCCATCGATGGATACCCTAAGATCAATAATCCTGGCCAACGCACCTTTGTTAATAACCACATCGTTTAAGACTGTAAAACTACATTTTTCATCGTTATCTCTTATGACACGGGCCCTCAACATGAGTCTGGTTTCAACGGCTATCTGTCCAGCGATAAGCTTCTCTATGTTCTCATAAAGCATTTTCGATGGGATCTCTGTCAAAAAACCCAACCCCCCAAGATTAATACCCAAAATAGGTAGACCATATCGCCCAACCTTCCGGGCAGCTCCCAGCAATGTCCCATCTCCACCTAACACAATAACGCAGTCAACCGTATCCGGTATACTTGTTTCCTCTTGGAGGCTTTGGCTTGATGAGGACCTGGATGCCATTTCCTCTGTATAAACGGCTATTCCTCTTTGTGTAAACCAGTCCTCTAAGCGTTGACACTCCTTTCTTGCTGGTTCAAAATTGTGTTTAAATATTATCCCTACTGATTGAGGTATTTTTGTCATTTGTCCTTGGTCATTCGGTTCCGCTGCTCGTTTGATCTACCGTAGCTCGGTTGCGGTATCCCCTTGCGCTGGCTGAATTTCGTCCAAGCAAGCATAAGTTATACCGAAATCTTCCCTATTTCTGTCACTTGTAACTCTAGGCACTTTAGCTCATCTAAATTCAAGGGTATGATTATCTTGTTACCTTGCCAATCACCAGCCAATCATCAACCAGATCGGAAGTTGTATCGATCAGGAGATGTGTAATCTCCAGGGAGGGATAGAAAGTTTTCAAATCCTCCAGATCCACTGGCTCGAATTTATTCTTATTATTTAGATAGGCCTGTTGGGTCAGGGCATTTGATTCATAATTTTCTTTGGTTCGCTCTGATATCCTTCTGAAAGAAACCTCCTGGGGGCATTGCGTTTGTTGGATAACAAAGACTCGGTTATGTCGTGCAGCTACCTCAGCAGCCCTCCTTCTGAGCGCCTGGGTGATAAAGGTAGCATCCAAAATGATTCCTTCACCTTTGCCTGCAAGCTCATCAGCACGGGAAAACACTTCGTCGTAAACAAGCTCCCTTTTTTTCATATTGGATGCAACCTTCTCATCAAAGATGTCCTCATTTCTTAATACCTCGAGCCTGATGAGGTCTGTCCTTAATATCTTGTAGCCTTTAAGCTCAGCTATAACCTCTGTGGTTTCTGTTTTGTAGGAAGCAGGAAGCCCGCACGCAATAAGTACCGTTTCAGGCGTCAATTCACTTCTCATGAAATCTGCAAAAGGCTCTTTCATGACTCCGTCATCCTCATCAGACCACCTATTGCTTACTGGCTACTCTATATAGGACCTGGCAAGGCGGAAATATCTTCTTGATGTTTGTACAGCTTCCTCTTTCTTTTCTATTCCTATGTTTTCATCATCGAGCTGAAAACTGTTCACTTTACCCCGAACAAAGGCTCGATAAACCTTATAAAAGGTAAGCAGGGATTCCACCTCGGCCTCACCTGCCACTTCCTTATAGGAATCCCAGAGTATTTTCGAAAATGCATTTCCCCCGTTATATTCAAGATCCATCAACAGAAAGGCAATGTCGGCAACGGTATCAGTATACCTAAATCTATCGTTAAATTCAATACAATCAAATATCGGGAGATCTTCCGTAAGGCAGACGTGTTCCATGTGAAGATCACCATGGCAGTCCCTTATCTTTTTTGCCTTTATCCTTTTCCAGAAAAACTCCCCGTTTGAATTGTAGAAATTTGCGGTCCATCTCTTGAGGGTGTCAAAGTCTTTTCTTTGAATTGTCATTCCAATGTATTTCTCGACCTGTGAAAAATTCTCATCAGTATTTACCTTGAACATCTCTGGCTCACCAAATCTATCGATATCAGAGGAACTACGGCCACTTAGATGAAATTTTCCAAGTAACTCGGCAATCTTTTTTAGATATTCACGCTTCAATTCTCCGCGAAGAAATACCGATTTCATGAGCATTTCATCAGGGAGCCTTTTCATTTTAACTGCGTATTCTACAATCCTCCCCTGCCCTATTCCCATCCTGTAGTTTTTGCCATCATAGATTATTGGCAGTACAGCTATATATACATCCTTTGATAACCGCCTATTAAGTTTGATCTCTTGATGACAGTAATAGTGTCTCTTTTTGAGGGTTGAGAAGTCTAAGAATCCAAAATTGACCGGTTTCTTGATCTTATATGCAAATTCATCCGCAAGAAAGACAAGAGAGATATGGGTCTGAATCAGAGATACCCTTTGTGTTTTATCTGGCAGAGAGGTTGGATCCAAAAGATCATCGATCATAGAATGCATTTCGTATGCCTGCAAATGGGTAGATTACCCTTTATCAATGAGACTTCAATCTATATCCAAAAACCCTATAAGCCAAAAATCAGCTTTGAGCATAGTAAAGAGCTATTAAACATGGGTCAAGGATAAAATTGGTAGACTATATTGACTTTGCTGGGGTTTCCTGAATCTTGAGGAGAACCCATCGTTTCTGAGCGAAGATTGGCTGAGAGCAGTGGGGTACCCATCGAGGTGAGCAGGAAGGGGGTCCGCCATCGGCGGACAGAGCGGGGAAGGGGCAGGTATTCCCCACCTGCGAGCCCGATAGGGTCACTGCGGAAGCCTTGAAGCGAAGAAATAATGGGTTCTCCTTACAATATCTGAGTTTACAAACAAAGTCAGTGTGCCCATTAATCTTAATGAGGATTCCTAAGGAAACTCCAGTATTGACTTTGCTGTTGATCTAATATAGTTAATGTGACATCTTCCCTGTTGCCGGTTTTCCGTCGAACAAAGAACAGACCTAACAAATTAAGTATCCAAAGTGAGCAACTCAATAGACCCAAAGATAACCGAGGCAGCCAATTTTCTGAGGCACCGGATAAAAGGGAAACCTCTCATTGGCATGATTACAGGTACCGGTCTTACACAACTCACCGATACCATAGATATCGATCAGACAATCCCCTATGAACAGATCCCTCATTTCCCTAGATCAACCGTTGCTGGCCATGCTGGTATCCTTCTGTCTGGCAGCATAGAAGGAAGGGCCGTTGTTGCCATGCAGGGAAGATTTCATATCTACGAGGGATACACCGTTAATGAAGTTACATTTCCAGTGAGGATCATGGCGAATTTGGGAGCGAAGTACCTTTTTATTTCGAGTGCAGCTGGCGGATTGAATCCCCATTTTAAACCTGGAGACTTGATGCTGGTTACCGATCATATAAACCTGACCGGCAGTAATCCCCTTATCGGAAGAAATTTAGAGGAATCTCGATCGACTTTTACTGATATGACATCTGCCTATGATAAGGATTTGATAGCCCTGGCCAGGGAAAAGGCCTTAAAGGAAGGGATTCATTTGAATCAGGGTGTCTACGTGGGTATAACTGGCCCAAGCCTTGAGACACCTGCTGAAACTCGATTCTTGAGGACCATCGGCAGTGATGCAGTAGGGATGTCAACAGTCAATGAAGTCATCGAGGCCGTTCATTCCGGACTAAAGGTATTGACAATCGTAGCTATCACTAATACCAATCTTCCCGACTGCATGAAAGCTGCCTCAATTGAAGAGGTGATTGCCAATGCCGAAAAGGCGTCCCCAGCCCTAACCAGATTACTCACGGGAATCATCAAGGACTTAGAGAAATGAGCAAGGCAGATATCGTAGTTCATAATGGGACTATCCTTACCATGGATGATCAGAACAGGATTGTCCCCGATGGTCTTCTGGCCATATCAGGGAATACGATACGTTACATAGGACAACCTGCCCGCAATGCTTTGCAACGCGAGGCGGGCGGGGCTGAAAAAGGCTCGATAAGCGCACAAAAGGAACTTGATGCCGAAGGTGGCCTGATACTTCCTGGTCTTATCAACAGCCATACCCACGCAGCTATGACCCTCTTCAGGGGTCTAGCCGATGATCTTCCCCTTATGGAGTGGCTGAATAATTACATTTTTCCTGCCGAAAGCAAGATGGATGCCGATTTTGTTAGGGTCGGTACCCTTCTGGCAAGTGCGGAGATGATCATGTCGGGAACCACCACATTCTGTGACATGTATCTCTTTGAGGAGGAAGTGGCCAGGGTTGCTCAGGAGGCCGGGATGAGATGCCTGGTTGGAGAAGTCATCTACGATTTTCCGTCGCCAAACTATGGGGAAGTGGAAAAAGGATTTGTCTATACAGAGGCGTTGATTGAAAGATGGAGACAAGATCCTCTCGTAAACATAGCAGTTGAACCCCATTCTCTATTCACCTGTGGAGTGGAGCTTTTGCTCAAAGCCAATGATATAGCCCTGAGCAAAGATGTCCCTCTTATTCTTCACCTGGCAGAAACAAAAGAGGAATTAGAGGCGATTGAAAAAAAATTTGGAAAAAGGCCTGTTCAACACCTCAAGGATCTTGGTCTCTTGGGACCCCATCTTATTGCAGACCACTGTGTCCATATCAACAAATCCGAGATAGAATCACTTGCAGAGAAAAAGGTACGTGTAGTTCACAATCCGGAAAGCAATATGAAACTCGCCTCAGGCATCGCCCCTGTTCCCGAGATGATAGCAAACGGCATAACCGTGGGTCTGGGTACTGACGGATGTGCATCAAATAACAACCTCGATCTTTTTCGTGAGATGGACATGGCCGCAAAACTACATAAGGCAAATAAGCTCGACCCAACCGTAATGGATGCCCAAACTCTCATCAAGATGGCAACGATAGGTGGCGCCAGGACCCTTGGGCTTGAGAAAATTACCGGATCACTAGAGGTAGGCAAGAGGGCTGATCTGATAGTGGTTGACACTAATAGACCCCACCTTATCCCCATGTACAATCCCTATTCACACCTTGTCTATGCTGCTAGAGGCCATGACGTGAAACATTCGATCATAGATGGGCGGATTGTCATGGAGGATAGAAGACTTCTCACCCTGGATATTGAGGATATTATCGAGAAATCAAAGGAAAAATCTAAGAAGGTAAAAGAATGGGTCAAAATAAACGATGCATAGAACACATCCTCCCTGCCAATACAAACGGCTCGCACAATTTCCGCCCCTTGGGATCATCACTGTATTAAAGCGCTGCATGAAGCCTTTAAAGCCGTGCCTTAGGATGCAACGCTTGTTCATAGGGATCCTGAATACGAACCTCTTACAATGATTCGACAAGTCAAGCTACCATATAAATCAAAATACTAAACTCCAACAGCAATAGACTACCCTTACCTCTTCTCCTTGTCAGCCACGCATCTTATGATGATCCAACAACCCTAAATGTTAACCTTAATCAAGTCGTGTCTTGTAGGGCAATGAATCTCTAAATTGAGACATTGTCTCAGAAGCATGTCGTATTTACAAAGCTTAAACATTATGATCACTCGATTGATGTCGTAGTCAAATCTCTACAAATCTTAGATAAATGAGAGTGGGAATTTTGTTCGGAGGTTAAGTTGATTACATAAACTTTTCAGGCATGAAAAGTACAGAATACGTTTGGCATACTTTAATTTTTCGAACTTTCCTTTTTTCACAATATAGCAGCTATACGTAACATATCCTGTTTGTTCTAATGAAGTTAATAGGTTAGATGTTGTTATCCTCTCTCATAAAATGGTTTTTGTCAAGCACTATCCCCTTGAGTTGAGGATGTCCTCTTGTCGTTCTTTGCATGATAACCTCCATTGCTTTAAAGTAATCCTTCATGACCTTGATGTTTGATACAGAACAGTATCGCTCCGTCGTGTTGATTTGGTTGTGGCCCAGGAGATCCTGGATGGTAACGACCTCGGCCTCTGCATTTAAGAGCTGAGTCGCCATGGTATGTCTCAGTTGATGACAGGAGACCTTAAGGCCCGCCAGCCGGGCATAGTATTGTATCCTTTTCTGGATACCCCGAACGGAGATAGGTTTACCCCTGTAAGGATCTTTCTCTGCGAGAAAGACCTTTTTGGCTCTGGAACGAGGTCTTGCTTTGAGATACTGGACAATGGCATTACGGGCGTCGTTGCTTACATAGACAACCCGACCTTTACCGCCCTTTCCTTGATGGACAAAAATCCTGCTACGCTTTAGATCCAAGTCAGCAAGGTTCAGGGTTGCCACCTCTTCTACTCGTAAGCCACATCTCAGCATCACCTTGAAGATGGCCCGGTCACGAGGCTTTCTTATCACATCAAAGAGATGGATCACCTCCTCATCCCTGAGATGCTTGGGGAGAGGTTTGCTCATACGCAGAGCAGATCCTTTCTTGATCGGATTGCGGACCTCCACTTCTTCCTCGTGATGGAGATAGTCATAGAACACGCGGATACAGGCCAGATGACAATTTATCGTTTTCGGCTTCATTCTTTTGTCCAGAAGATAGTCCGTATACTCTGCCGCTTTCCGATGACCAACCTCTTCAATGGGGACATTCACCCATAGCACAAAGTGCTTAAGGATGTTCATGTAGTTCTTCACCGTGTGAGGAGAGTAGTTGCACCGCTTCAAGAACCTCCTGTAATTCACGATCACATTGGTGATATCCATCCCTCTCACTCCTTTCAATGATTGCCATGGCTTTAAAGTATTCTTCTTCCCGGGTCTTATCAGATAACCTGGCATAACGTCGGGTGACCTCTAAACTTGTGTGACCAAGAAGCGTTTCCAGACACTCCAGAGGCATACCGGCATTAAGGAGAGCCGTGGCATAGGTGTGCCTCAGAGAGTGCAAGGTATGGCCTTTGTGGGAAAGTCCTGCCTTCTCTATATACTTCACAAACATCATCCGGGCAGCAGCATAGGTCAGGGGATTCCCTCGCTGTCCATAAAAGAGAAACGCCACGTTCCAGTCCCTCTTCTCTAACCATACCTTCAAGGCATCCATTGCGTCATCGCTGAAAAAAACTACTCTTCCACGATGAGTCTTATCAGCCTCATAAATCAAGATCTTTTGCTCTTTCATGTTCACATCAACCACCTTGGTATGTAACAACTCCCCAATCCGCATCCCCGTCCGCAACAATAGCAGGATCATCGCACGATCTCGAACACTGCCTTCAACAGCAAGCAATCGATCCACATCATCCGGATCCATGGCACGAGGTAATGTCTCGGGCAGCTTTATCTTCAGTCTCCATGGATACACATCATCACCAAGAACACCCCTTTCCATGAGAAAACGGAAAAAGGCCTTCACCACCGCCACTCTTGTCCTCACCGTCGATAGCTTTAACCCGCGGTCTTGTTCATGTTCAATAAAAGCTTCAAGATCCCCTTTTTCCATTTCTTCTAAACGACTCTTACCCAGCTCCTTTATGAGTCTAAGAAAAGTCTCCAAGGAGGTATAACTGCCCCTGATCGGGCTGGGACGACAGTGATGACGGTATTGGTGACGCAAATACTGTTCAACATACTTCCTCCCAGGCAGATCCTGCCTCCAAAGCCTGAGCCTCAAAGGATCAAGCAAATGACGTCCTTTAACCCACATTGTGCAGTTAAATATAGCTACCCTCTTCGCCCTGTATTTAAGGGGCAATTGGGAGTTGGTTTTATTATTGATTAGGTAGGATGCGGTTTTTCAGAGCTTCTCTTTACCTCCCTTCACACTCAAATTTAGCCTTTATCTCCTCTTCACTGATCAACTGCAATGCAATTCAAACGCTGTGTAATCATAGAGATCCGCCTGATGACAGAAATTACCTTAGCACGAATTTTCCTCTCCTGAATGGATAGGCGCAAGACATGCCTTCCTC
>JABXJY010000090.1 GCA_013375385.1 Desulfobacterales bacterium | reverse complement strand
ATAGAGAACTTTGGATTTGATGTGCCCTATCATCAGCTCTTGGGTCTAGATTTCACACAGGCGGCAGCCCTTCAGGCAACGAGCTACATGCACAAGTCTGGACTCAAGAGGGAGGACTTTGCCGAGGTGGTGGTGAAGGGCCTCCGAGATGCGAAGGACAACCCGTATTTTTTCAATGGTGGGGATACCACGGTGGGAGAGGTGATGGGGGCCCAGATGCTTTCCTATCCCATTACATGTATGGAGAGGAGGCCTTTCTGCGATGGAGCATGCGCCCTCATTCTGGCCAAGGAGGAGAGGGCAAGGGAGTTGACGGACAAGCCCGTTTGGATCAGGGGGCTAGGCTCTTGCTATGACCATCACCATCTTGGGGACAGGGATCTCAGTGAGCCTGCGGCGCTCTTTCGTGCGGCCCGGGATGCCTATGGGATGGCGGGGCTGAAGGCGCCAGATAAGGAGATCGATGTATTTGAGATTTCGGAGCACTATTCTTATCAGTTTCTCTTGTGGATGGAGGGGTTGGGGCTTTGCGCCAGGGGTGAAGCAGCAGAATTCCTTCGCTCCGGAGAGTTGGAGAGGGGAGGCAGGATGCCTGTGAATCCCTCTGGTGGCCTTCTCGGTGGTGTGCCCCGGTACGTTGCGGGGGCCAACCGGGTGATTGAGGCTTTTTATCAGCTTCGTGGGGAGGCTGAGGGCAGGGCGGTGCTTCAGGAGCCCCGGGTGGCTTTGGCCCAGGGGACGTTTGGACCGGCAGGGCAGCATCACTGCGTGATCATACTGGAGAGGGGGTTCTGAGATGGCGAGGAGAGTGGCAATTGTAGGCGTGGGTCAGACATATCACCGTTCGAAGCGTCCCGATGTGAACATAGGTGAACTCTCTGCGGAGGCAGTAAGGGCGGCTTTGGAGGACGCAGGGGTTTCCGCAGATGAGATAGGTGCATATATTACCGGCAATATGGAGCTTTTTGAGGGCAGATACGGGCAGGACATGTGGCAGGCAGACTATATCGGAGCGGTAGGAAAGCCGGGGATACGGGTGACGACAGGGGGCACTACAGGCGGAACCCTGGCCTGCATTGCCTTTGAATACGTCGCCTCGGGCGTCTACGATATGGTCATGGCCCTGGGTTTTGAGAAGCAGTCCGAAGGCGATACGAGGGCAGGGCTCAAGACGGTGGCGGATCCTCTATGGAGCCGGTGGTACAGCACAGGGGCAATAGGATATTTTGCAAGCCAGGCGCGTTTTTACATGAAGGAGGCGGGGGCTCCTGAGGAGGCAGGGTCCATGGTGAGGCTCAGGCTGGCCAAGCACGCTGCACTGAATCCCCACGCACATCTAAGGCTGGATCTTCAGAGTGTGGGACAGATAATGGAATCTCCCTACCTGATTCCGCCCTTAAGGCAGATGGATATGTGCCCCACCTCGGAGGGGGCCTGTGCTATCATAGTAGCATCTGAGGGGAAGGCGTCCAAGATGGCGAGGAAGCCAGTATGGGTGAAGGACTGGATATCCGTTCATAAGGAAGTGGTCTACATAAGGGGCGGGGGGCACAGCGTAGCGGACTTGCAGATGGCTGCTGGGAGACTCTTTCAGCGCAATGGGATAACCAGGCCCATGGAGGAGATCAGCGTTGCGGAGATCTATGGTCCTTCGACCTGGGCGGAGCTCGAATGGCTCGAGGCCTACGGGTTTTGCAAGAAGGGACAGGCATGGAGGCTGGAAGAAAAGGGGAACTTTTACTTTAACAGGGAGTTTCCGGTCAATCCCTCAGGGGGGGTGGTGTGCACAAATCCCATTGGGGCCACGGCACTCATCCGGGTGGCTGAGGTTGCCCTTCAACTGAGGGGTGGTGCAGGGGACCGTCAGATAGCGAGAAGGCCCACATTAGGCTTCTCCTCGGCCTGGGGAGGGAGTGGCTGGACTGTGGCACATCTGCTTTCTGCCACCAAGGACTGAAGGGGGTATGGTGATGGAGAAGAATGAAGAACTTTTGGGGCAGGAGAGGATGCTCCGTGTTCGTTTTGGTTGGTCTGCGGGTCCGTATCTTGGCAAGTTTCTTACGGAGTTGAGAGACAATGGGAAGCTTTGGGTTGTCAGGTGTCCTGGGTGTAAGAGGGTCCTCATGCCTCCCAGGATTGTCTGTGCTACCTGCTATACCAGGGTGCCCGAGTTTCCCGAGGGGTGGTTTTCCCTTTCTGGAAAGGGGAGGCTCTCAGACTGGGAGAGGGTGATCTATCCCCAGATGGACCCGGAGACGGGGCAAATAAGGCCGGAGCCCTATCTCCACGGGGTTTTCATCCTGGATGAGGGTGTGACTTTCGCCCACTATCTGGGCCCTGAGGATCTGGATGAGAAAAAGCTCCGTGAGGGGATGAAGGTGGAGATGGTGATGAAGGCTCCCGAGGACAGGGAGGGGAAGCTCACCGATATTAAATTTTTCCGAATCATGGAGGCGTAAGATGGTCGAACCGCATGTCCATATCGTTGAGGGAAGACTACAGGTGCCTTACAGTAACTGGTACGGGGGGCCTATCAGCGGTTTTTTTTGCGATCTAAGGGATCATAAGCGGCTTCGGGGCACACGGTGTGCATCCTGCAGCAAGGTTTACATGCCGCCGAGGTCTATCTGTCCGGGCTGCTTTGCGAAGCTTCGGGATTGGGTTGACCTACCTCCGACGGGAATCCTTCTCACGTACACGATCGTTAATTATACCTACAGTACCTACTACCAGCCAATGGATGCTCCTTATCCTGTGGGGATCATCAAGCTAGACGGGGCCGACACAGGGATGTGCCATCTTTTGGGAGAGGTGGTGCCTGAGGACATTAAGATAGGGATGCGGGTCGAGGCCGTTTTCCAAGAACAGCGAAAGGGTAACATTCTTGACATTGCCTACTTCAAGCCCGCTTAAAACACTAATCAAAAAACGGCTTCATTCTATTGGCAAGTTCTTCAGGCAGAGTATCAATGACCCATACATCATATCCTCTCTCCATAGGGCCGGTATCGCTTGTATAGACTCCTTTTGGGTAAGGTCTTGAGAAGAGCTTTGTGTGTAGTGAATAATAGTGCAGTGTTTTATCTAAGGGTCCAGAGTAAGTGATGAGATTGAATGACCCAATACCTATCTCTTTATAACCGCACAATGCCTTTGTAAGATTGCCTGCAAATCCATCTATCTCCTTTTCGTCTAAGTCTGCCAAAGAGCTTTCATTAAATATAAACTGAATTTCGTTAAAGCCACGGGGAGCAAAGCTTGCTATAATTGAGACTGAATCATCGCCAAAGATGTATCTCTCATCGAGCTTTCTTTCCTCTGCAACCAAATCTTCCCAATAGATCTTCTTAGTAAGCTTGAAATACCTCTTACTTTTATCTAACAGTCTAGCTTGCCGGGGTATTGGCTCTTTTTCTACTAGAATCTGAACATGAGGATGTATTATGCTTCCAGCAGAAGGTGGCATATAATTCCAGAGCCAGATTGGCCAAATTGCCTGCCTATCATTTGCATATACAGAAAGGATATAATTCTTGGTTGCAAGCAAATTATCTCTTAGCAGATCAGCCTTAAATTCGTCCAAATCCAAGAAATGCCCTTCGCTCAGAGTACCAACAGCATGGTTCTCGCCAAACGGATTCAAATTTGGAAAGACTGTAGTCTCGCCAATTCTTATCCTTCCTTCTTTACAAATCGCTTCTGGAAATTTTGGAGTTTTTCCTTCTATTTGTTCCGGGCAGAATACACATGTTTCTCTTGATTTACTTATGATTTCTTCTAACCTAATATCGCCTTCTGCCTGCTTGAGCCTTTTTGCCCTTTCAGGATTTATTCTAGTTTGCTCTTCAGTCAAAGGGTCAAACCGGAATTCTATCTGATTTGTCATAACCTTTCGGAATTCTATCATTAGCCCTATGTGAATATTAGAATATTAGAAATCGTTGAGAGAGATGTCTAATCGTTCTTTGTTGCCTTTCGTGATGAGATAATGCGGGTTTTGCTATCAACCATCATTTCTGGGGTGAGTGCTCTTCTTTACAGAGCGAGCTAAAAGAAAGTAGTCTTTGGGGGTTTTCTGGAGAGGACGATGATTTTGAGGGTTTTGAGAAGCCCTGTTTGAAGGTAAAATGAGCCGGGCTGAACCCATTCTCACACACCGAAAATTCTCAGCTCAGTCTTCCCCTATCCTCTCTTGAGTAAATCGATGCATTCTCTAGGGCAATAGCTGCCCGGCTACTCAAAGCTTTGAAGAGAGAAAGATCCTCCTTTCTAAATCCGTATGGTTTCTCAATGGAGTCAACATAGATAACCCCCCTGATTTTCGATCTAATGATCAAGGGTACACACATTACAGACCCGATTTTCAATATTTTCAAGGTATCTGAAAGATCATCTTGATCTTCAGCACTAGTATTTAACACTATAACTGCCTTACCATCGCTTAAGACTTGATCCACTACATCCGGGCTATACCTCACATCACGGTCGTCGATATGGGTTTTTAATCTGGTTATTACTTCTGAAATCTCTCCTGTTTCTTTATTGATTAAAATGATAGCACCTCTGTCAATTCTCTTGAGAAGATCGAAAATGTAACACAGTATCTTCTCTGAGATTTCGTTTATATTTAGTGATCGCATCAAGACATTGGACACCTTATGGATCAATTCCATATTCTTTTGAGCGGTCATTGATCTATCTTTTGCAGAGACCCCAGCTTTATCACTGATCTCCCTTGAAAGACGGATCGAATCCAGAAAAGCCAGGACATCCTCGGAGCACTCTTTATCCAGACAAATCACGCTCATACCAATAGCAATGGTAAGCCCTTCTTTTAGTTCAAATTCAACACCGGAAGGTATCTGCTTGCCATTAATGAAGGTACCGTTTTTACTTTCTAAATCCTTAAGAAAATACTTAGACCCTTTTCTGAATATTTCTAGATGCTCACGAGAAACAAATCTATCCTTGATTTGAATGTCATTAGCAGGAGACCGTCCGATATGGATGGGATCACCCTTAAGGTCAAAAGACCAGGATTCATCCGATCCATTCACAATATAGAGGGTAGTCATGACCTCTTATCGCTTTTCCAGAAAAAACCTAACTTGATCTTATAAATTTTAGTATAATCTAAAATAATAAAAAAACCAAGCAGTCAATCACATTTTTTGTTGTGATTTTTAGTTGACTCAATTCTTATTGTTCCACAAAACCCATGCCATCAGGGCCGGATTCTATGTATCTAATTGATAATGCAAAGAAAGTAGATTTTCGTCCCCATTTTGAAAGGCCTTCTTGTAACCAATGGCTGTTAAGGGATTTAACAGTCGCAAAAATAACTTACACGACAAGGATCTACGGAGAATCCATTATTCCTTGCTTCAAGGTTTCTGCACTGACCTCATTGGTTTCGCAGGCACGGAGGGAGTAAAAGAAAGAAGCGAGAAAACGGGAGGCAGGAGTCACAATAAGGGTGGTTGTGTCAGGGATTAATCACCGGCATGATGTTGTGGCGGTGGAGTTGGCAAGGATGTTTTGCATTGCATGTTAAATGGATGAAATGGTATAAAGCTTTTCTCTGGAGGGATGGGCTTGAAGAAAAGGGTTGTTGTAATAGCCTTTTTTTTGCTGCTGTTGGGTGTGGGTACTCTGGTGTACCTTGGGCAGCGGAACGTTCAACAAAGGGAGTTATACTACTCCGGTACTATCGAGGCAAAACATGCTGAACTGGCCTTTCAGGTGAGTGGGCGGATCAGGGATGTTCTGGTAGATGAGGGACAGCTTGTTGAGAAAGATCAAACCCTGGCTGTGCTTGAGCAATCCGAATATCAGGTCAGGCATGAACAGGCAAAGGCTCATCTGGAGAGCTCTATAAAGAGTCTGCAAAGATTGGAGATGGTTCTGGAGCTCTACAAGAAGGCCCTTCCAGATGAGGTGGCGAGGGCACAGGCAGGTGTAAAGGTGCTACTCTCACAACTCCAAGAGCTGGAGGCCGGTTACCGGGTGCAGGATATAGAACGGGCTCGGCTAGCATTTTTGACCTCGAAAGACATTATGGAAGAGGCCGGAAAAAACAAGGTCAGGTATGATAAACTCTTTCAAAAGGGAATTGTTTCAGAAAAGGAATGGGATACCATAAAACTGAAGTATGAAACCGCTTCAAAAGAGTTTGAGAAGGCAAAAGAGGCCCTCGATATGTTACAAGAAGGGGTCAGGGAGGAGACCATTCAGACTGCACGAGCCAGGCTTGCCGAGGGTAAGGCTATCCTCAAACAGGCAAGAAGTAATCTGAAGAAGATAGATGCAGCTGAAAAAGAGGTTGAGACGGCCAAGGCCAAGGTTCAAGGTGCAAGATCAGCAGTAGATCTCGCAAAGATTTACCTCAAATATACTCTATTGCGGGCACCTTTCAAGGGAATAATAACGAGCAGAAGCATAGAGCCCGGGGAAGTGGTTTTACCTGGCCGGGAGGTCATGACCCTATCCGATCTTTCAACGGTGGAGCTCAAGATATTTGTTGGCGAGACAGAGATCGGTAAGGTCAAACCAGGCCAGAGAGTTGACGTTAGGGTGGATTCCTTTCCTGACAAGATCTATGGAGGGAAGGTCTCATTTATATCACCTGAGGGGGAGTTCACGCCAAAGATAATCCAGACCCATCAAGAGAGGGTAAAACTTGTTTACCTCGTCAAGGTTTCCATCCCAAATCCAGATCTTGAATTGAAATCAGGGATGCCTGCCGATGCATGGTTGCAATAAGAGCCCACCTGGCAAAACAGCGGATCTGCACCATTCGGAGAGACCGTTTATTCAGGTAGATAGGGTTTCCAAGAGTTTTGGCCAAATAGAGGCTGTCAGTAGGGTATCATTCCAGGTGGCAAGGGGTACCATATTCGGACTGGTTGGTTCTGACGGAGCTGGAAAGTCAACACTGCTCCGGATGGTGGCAACTATGATCAGGCCGTCCTCAGGAAGCATCTTGATAGACGGGCTGGATGTGGTGACTCAGAAGACAAGGATAAAGTCCATGATAGGATACATGCCCCAGCGTTTCGGACTTTACCAGGATCTTACCGTGGGTGAGAACATCGAGTTTTTCATGGATATTTTCGGCATCACTGGTGCCGAGAGAGGAAAGAGGAAAGAGCGATATCTCGGGTTCTCTAAACTTCTGCCCTTCATCGATAGACTGGCTGGTGACCTTTCTGGTGGCATGAAGCAGAAGCTGGGTCTGGCCTGTGTTCTGGTCCATCAACCAAAGGGCCTGATTCTGGATGAGCCCACCAATGGCGTTGATCCTGTATCCCGGCAGGAGTTTTGGGACATCCTCAGCGAAATGAGGCGGCAAGGTATGACCATCCTGATCTCAACGGCCTACCTGGATGAGGGTGAAAAGTGCGACTTTCTTGCCCTCATGCATAAGTCCCGTATTTTTGAGACCGCAACCCCGGAGGCGATTCAATCCCACTTCCCCAGTCTGGAAGAGGCCATGATCCATCGCATTAAAGACGTGGACGAGGGGCTTATCCATGACCACTTCAGGCTCTGATGCTGTTTATGTGAAGGATTTGGAAAAAAGGTTCGGTCGGTTTGTGGCCGTGGACAGGATCTCCTTTTCCGTCAAGAAAGGGGAGATCTTTGGCTTCTTGGGCCCAAACGGTGCAGGAAAGTCGACCACAATCCGTATGCTCTGCGGTATCATAACCCCCACCTCCGGTTATGGCAGGGTTGCAGGCCATGATATCTTCTCCGAGGCAGAGGAGATCAAACATTCAATAGGGTATATGTCACAAAGATTCTCCCTCTACGAGGACATGACTCCCTTTGAGAACATCCGTTTTTACCTGGGAGCCTACAACGTGCCTTCAGTCCAGTGGAAGGGTAGGGTTGAATGGGTGCTTGACATGACCCAGTTGCAGGACGTCCGAGATCGTATCACCCGGGAGCTACCTCCTGGATGGCGACAGCGTCTGGCCCTGGGCTGTGCCCTGCTTCACCGGCCTGAAATCCTTTTTCTGGATGAACCAACCTCAGGGGTAGATCCCATTACCCGGAGGCATTTCTGGGAATTTATCGATCACCTGGCCCAGGAGGGGATGACGGTTTTTGTGACCACTCACTATATGGATGAGGCGAGCAACTGCGAGCGAATTGTCATGATCAATGAGGGAAAGATAGTGGCTCGTGGTAGTCCATTAGAGATCATTAGGGAGATATTTCCCGATGGTCGTGAAGCGGACCTGAATGATGTTTTTATCGAATTGATGTCCGGGAGAAATAGTTGAAATTGGTAAATATCAAAGCCATTGCCCGCAAAGAGTTCTACCACCTGATCAGGGACTTCAGGAGTCTGTACCTGGCCTTTTTTATCCCAATGATCCTGATTCTCATGTTCGGCTATGCCCTGAGCCTGGATGTGGATAATGTCAAAACAGTGGTCGTGGATCATGATAAAACCCAATTGAGTCGGGACTTCATTCGGAAGCTGAATGCCTCTTCCTATTTTGACGTCATTGATCACCTCCCTGATATCCGGGCCGCGACGAGGTACCTGGACCATGGTTGGACCACCATGGCCGTAATTATTCCACCTGGCTGGACCGAGGATATCAGAGCTGACCGTGAGACGCCAATGCAGATGTTGCTTGACGGTAGCGACCCGAATTTTGCCGGTCTATCGAGGGGCTACATCACTGCGTTTGTGGAAGGGTACAACCATGATCGGCTCCTTGATTTTCTCAATCGTAAAGGAAGGGAGAATATAGAGCCCCCTGTTGAGGGACGGATACGGGTCTGGTTCAACGAGGAGCTGGAGAGCCGCAATTTCATCGTCCCAGGCATTATTGCCATCATTATCATGATCGTGGGAGCTATACTGACTTCTCTGGTACTCGCCCGTGAGTATGAAAATGGAACCATGGAAACAATACGCTCCCTGCCCATCCGAGGAGGGGAGTTTTTGATAGGCAAGGCCATTCCCTATTTCTTCATTGCAATGACTGATGTCCTTGTGGCCATCTTTATGGGGCAGGTGCTGTTCGACGTTGTCATGAAGTCCAGCTTCTGGTTGATGGTCCTTGCCTCCACCATCTATCTATCGGTAGCCCTGAGCCTCGGACTTCTCATTTCCATTGTGACAAAATCACAACTGGTTGCCAATCAGATGGCCATACTGCTCACATTTCTGCCTTCCTTGCTCCTTTCGGATTTCGTATTTCCTGTTGGGAACATGCCAAAAGTCCTCCAGATGGTGAGCCGTATCGTCCCGGCAACCTATTTCATAGATATATTAAATGGATTGTATTTACGAAACCTTGGCTTCACCCATCTATGGCCGAGTTACCTCGTCCTTGGTGGCATGTTTGTGGCCCTATCAACCATGGCCTTTGCCATGTTAAAAAGAGAGGGAATGTGAGGTGAACTGGCTCAGGGT
>JABXJY010000346.1 GCA_013375385.1 Desulfobacterales bacterium | reverse complement strand
GCAGCCTGGCTGAAATATGCGCCTTTGTCGAGCCCCGGGCCTTGTGCGTAGAGAATCTGGAAGCCCCGCCTTTCGATCTGGTGGTGCCTCTGCTGGAGCGACACGGGACCAGCATCTGTTTGGACGTGGGCCACCTGGCTTGGCAGGGCGGTGGTGAGTTGGCTTTCCTGGAGAGACACGGGGAGTGGGTGAGGGAGGTCCACCTGCACGACGCTGTGCTCCCCTCTCCTGGTCAGGGAAAGCGGGCGCGCGACCATTTGCCCCTGGGTCAGGGCGAGCTCAACTACGGGGCCCTGTTGCGCAAGCTCGATGAGATCGGCTTCGACGGTTGCGTCATCTTGGAGAACAACAGCGAGGCCGATTTGAGGGAGAGTCTGGGGAAATTACGGCTTTGGCTGTAATGGGAAAACGAGCAATTTGAAACACAAAGCGCTGCTGATTGTAGGAGAGAACGATAAACGATCCATGACAGCCGGAGAAATTGGATACCGGGGGAGAAGCTCTCTCCCTTGGATTCCCGCAACTGTTATTGCGGGAAACACGGGAAAAATGCTGTGATTCACGCAAGGTTTGTTTCGTAAAATATAAGTTTGCCGAAACCTTCGTGTTAGTCCAAGTATCTTCAATGCGGAGATGACGATTTGAATATTGACCTTACCACTCTCCTTGCAATCTACGGTGCTCTTCTCGCAACAATCGTATTCCTATGGGATGTAATCAAGTTTTTCCACGACAGACCCAACCTTCGAGTCGAGGCAGATTATCATATTCGTGTCTCTAATTTAGGAGCATCAGAACCTGTCGTTGGAATCACCATGATTAATACTGGTAAAGAACCTCTCACTATCGTTGCATCAGGTTTTAGACTTGATGTCGAATCCGATGAAAACATGGCGACGGTCATGGATACATCTTTGCCAAGAGAACTGACTCAAGGACAAAGCCACACCTCTTGCGCGAATTTCGATGAGGTAGTAAAACAGAAGGTACTCTACGCATGGGCTCGCGATGCAACAGGGCGGGTCTACCGTTCAAAGAAACGCCCGTTACGTTCATAAATGCCAAGAGGAACGTATCATCCAATTACTGGCTTCGGCAAACACTCGCCTTGCGACCATGCTGACGCACGGCGCAAGGCTCTAGCGTTTGCAGTCATGCCACTGAAAATCGGATGCCCTCGGTTAACCACAAGTCTAGCACAGAGAGCGAATTGCACACGAACACAGTACATGGTACACCAATTTCTTCTTTGAGGGCGAGGGTAAGAGCGCGCTGAAGAAGGGCACTGGTGACCTGGGAGAGAAAATGGAAAAGACCACCAGGCCAGACCGCCACCCTGGCACTTCTTAGCTGCCAATACCGTTCGACTACAATGGCCTACTTGGCTGGCGCGTCGCGGCGGATTTCGACCTCTAGTGGTCTACGATTAAATTATAGTTGAGATGCCCACGTTTGTCAAGCGTGGGAAGTTGGATCACGAGCGTTTCCCGTTGCTATTGACACCCTCTCTTCAAAAGGTAGCTCCACGATAGCAAATAATCAAAAGGAGGTCCCATGTCCAAAAAACCTGACTGGTTCAAAGGCATATTCCCGGCTTTGGTGACACCCTTCACTAAAGACGGCGAGATTGACGAGATGGCCTACCGCGCTCTGATCCGCTACGTGCTGCCCCATGTGGACGGGGTGGTGCCGGTGGGCACCACCGGTGAGTTCGTCTATCTCTCAGAAGCGGAGAAGCAAAAGGCCATCGAAATCGCCATAGACGAGGTGGGTGGCAGGGTGCCGGTGGTGGCTGGCACGGGCTGCCCCAACACCCGCGACACGGTGCGGCTCACGGCCTGGGCCAAAGACGCCGGAGCGACAGCGGCTCTGGTGGTCGCTCCCTTTTACCTCAAACCCACCTTCAACGAGGTCTACGAGCACTACGAGAAGGTGAACGAGGTGGGGCTGCCTATCATCCTCTACAACATCCCTCAGTGTGCCGGGACGCATTTCAAATGGTGGACGGCCGAGGGGATGGCCTACCTGGACAACGTGGTGGGCATCAAGGATTCCTCCGGCGACCTGCCCTTCATGGAGGCCCTTTTCGAGAAAATCCGTGGTCTGATCGGTAT
>JABXJY010000089.1 GCA_013375385.1 Desulfobacterales bacterium | reverse complement strand
TCTGAGACGTATGCACCATGGACTCTGGTAAGCCTGGCTACACCAGGCGGTAAAAACAACATGTCTCCATCTCCTAAGAGATGCTCGGCACCCATGCTATCAAGGATAGTCCTCGAGTCAACCCTGGATGAGACCTGAAAGGAGATCCTCGTAGGAAAGTTGGCCTTGATTATTCCTGTTAAAACATCCACTGAAGGCCTCTGGGTGGCAATTATCAGATGAATCCCTGCCGCCCTTGCCATTTGGGCCAGTCTTGTCAGAGATTCCTCCACCTCCCTGCTGGAGACCATCATCAGATCAGCCAGCTCATCAATGATGATGACAATGTAGGGAAGATGCTCATCTATTTTCTTACTCATATCAGGCTCAACTGACCCCTTATCTCTTCCAACCTTCCGGTTATAGGCCTCTATGTTCCTTACACCTTTGTCAGAGAGAAGGGTATATCGTCTCTCCATCTCATCAACAGCCCATCTGAGGGCCTTGGTTGCCTCTTTCGGATAGGTGACTACCGGATGTAGGAGATGGGGAATGTCCTGGTAGGGTGCAAGTTCAATTCTTTTCGGATCGATCATAACAAAGCGGACCATTTCTGGAGAGGCCTTGAAGAGGATGCTGTTTATCATGGCATTAATGCATACGCTTTTCCCTGTTCCCGTGGCACCTGCAACTAAGAGATGTGGCATTTTCGTTAGATCCGCGATCACCGATTGACCCACTATGTCCATCCCCAAGGCAATCGTGAGTCTGTACGAAGAATCGAGAAAAGGCTGGCTGGATAGGATCTCCTTTAAGGTAACAAGCCTTCTCTTATTGTTGGGTATTTCTATCCCTATAGCTGATTTTCCTGGGATAGGTGCCACAATCCTGATATTTGATGCCCTCAGGTTGAGTGCAAGATCATCCGCCAAAGAGGCCACCTTGCTTATCTTGACACCTGGTGCCGGCCTGAATTCGTACATCGTTATTACTGGGCCTGGCACGATCTCAACCACCTCCCCCTCGACACCAAAATCTCTTAGCTTGCCTTCAACCCGGAGGGCATTCATCTTAAGGCTCTCTTTTTCAATCTCCTTATCCAATGATTTCGGGATCTCATCCAGAAGATCCAAAGAGGGCAGCTTGAAACTATCGGCCACATTCATAAAAGGAAATAGTTCTTGTGTTGGTTTAGCCGGTTTCAGTGAAGGGGTTTCGACAATAGTCATTCGCCTCTCTCTTCCCTTATCAACCTTTTTTAGCGTCTTCTTTCTCAGTTTTGATCTCCGCCTTCGTTCTATGTATTTGAGCCATTTTTCTTTTGTATAGAGGGCAAAACCAGAAAATAGTGACCAGATTGCCTTAAAAACATTACCAAAGGAAAATCGGGTGATGACCATAAAGCAGATAATAAAGATGGTGAGAAAAAGTGCATATGCCCCGAAATAATTAAATATCCTTTTAGCCAAACCAGCGGCATGCAGTCCAACCAATCCTCCGCTAATCATTGTGCCCCGATAAGGTGTCCCATCAGGCAGGTGGAGGGACAGCAAAGCAGAAAAAGACAGTACCAGAACAACCAGGCTTATAGAGGTCCAGATTGCCCCGGAAGGGAACCTTCCCCTGAAAAAAGAGTAAGAGAGCAACAGGAGGATACCTATGAGCCCGAAGGATGAAAAACCGAGGAGTAGAAAGAGGCCACCGGCCAGATGGGCGCCAATAGGCCCAAATAGGTTTTTTGCCTGGTCGATGGTCCCCGTCCTTTCCCAGAAAAGAGGATCTTGAGGATGAAAGGATAAAAGACTTCCCCCGAAGATAAGGGTTAACAGCAAGAAAATTACTGCCCATATCTCACTTTTTACGGGATACTTAGGTGATCCTTGAGCCATTCTATCCTTTCTTTCTATTCTAAGACCCTGTTGAACTCCATAATACCATGGGAAATCAATGGTGTTTTAATCATCCTGCTGACTTAACGACTATTGATTTCTATCCCGCCCAGTCGGGAAAATCATAAGCCCTATAGTGCCAACCGGTTTGGTGGCGAAGTCCCTCACTTCCTCTTTATCGGAAGCCCAATCCTACGCAGGCAATTCAGCATCTCTCAGAAATGAGCACGCGGCATCCCTTTCCGAGAGAATCGGGTCTCTAATGGGCCAGTCAATGGCAAGGTCTTGATCATCCCATCTTATTGCCCGCTCATAATCTGGTTGATAGAAATCGGTGCATTTGTAGAAAAATTCTGCCGTATCAGTTAGGACGCAAAAGCCATGGGCGAAATTGGGAGGAATGTAAACGGCCTTCTTGTTGTCTCCCGACAGTGTTATGCCGAACCATTTTCCAAAATGTGGCGAAGACCTCCTGATGTCCACACTTACATCAAAGACCTCGCCGTATAAGACCCTCACCAACTTCCCTTGTGGCCTTTTAATCTGGTAATGGAGACCCCTCAGGGTCCCTCGTTCAGACAGAGACTGGTTGTCTTGAACAAACCTCATATCAATACCTCCACCGCTGAATTTCTCTTGATGATAGGTCTCCATGAAGTATCCCCTTTCGTCAGGAAAGACATCAGGTTCTATGATGATAACCTCTGGAAGGATAGGAGATGGGGTAAACTTCATGGATCCCTCTCTAAGGCTCTCTTGCTTCCCGCCCTTTCCTCCAGTATGTCCAAGAGGTACTGGCAATAGGCACTTTCCTTCATACCCATAGCAAGCTCCTCTACCTGACTTGCCGATATGTATCCCATCCGGTATGCGATCTCTTCAAGACATGCTATCTTCAATCCCTGTCTTTGTTCGATGGCATGGATGAAGTTGATGGCCTGTATCATGGATTCATGGGTTCCAGTATCGAGCCATGCAATGCCCCGGCCTAATTTCTCTACCTTCAGTTGGTTCTTCTTGAGATAGGTCATATTGACATCAGTAATCTCAAGCTCCCCTCTCGGCGATGGCTTGAGCTCAGATGCAATAGAGGAGACCTGATCATCATAGAAATACAGGCCGGTAACGGCGTAGTTTGACCTGGGAATCTTCGGCTTTTCCTCAATGCTAACAGCCTTTCCCGTGCTATCAAACTCCACTACCCCGTATCTTTCCGGGTCGCGTACCCAATAACCAAATATTGTAGCACCACGTTCGTTATTCACCGCTCTCTTAAGGGAATCCAAAAAGCCGTGTCCATAGAAGATGTTGTCTCCCAAGATGAGACATGAGGGATGATCACGTATGAATTCTTTTCCGATAATAAATGCCTGAGCCAACCCCTCTGGCCTTGGCTGTATTGCATAGGTGAAAGAAAGTCCAATCTGCCGGCCATCCCCCAACAACCTCTCGAAGTTAGGAATATCCTTGGGAGTAGAGATGATTAATATCTCTCTAATACCTGCAAGCATAAGAACGGACAGGGGGTAGTAGATCATCGGTTTATCACAAATGGGAAGAAGTTGTTTGCTGACCGATATAGTAACGGGGTAGAGACGAGAGCCATAGCCACCTGCTAAGACAATCCCTTTGGTAGTCTTCTTAGCCATTCGATTGTTTCCTCTAGTATTCCTGATATTTTCCGGTTTCAATATCTTCTACCCAGGCCATATTGTTGAGATACCACGCAATGGTCCCTTCAATCCCTTTCTCAAAGGTAACTGAAGGTTGCCAGTAAAGTTCACTCTTTATTTTGGAGGCATCAATTGCATATCTTCGATCATGCCCCAGTCTGTCGGAGACATACTCTATCAGCTCTTTCCTTGGTTTTCCATCCACCAGTCCAAGTCTCTTATCGAGATAATCGCATATCATGGTAACAACGTCTATATTCTGTCTTTCGCAATGCGCCCCGATGTTATATCTCTGGCCTGGCAGCCCTCTTTCAAGCACGACCAGGATGGCTGAACAGTGGTCTTCCACGTGGAGCCAATCCCTCACATTTTTGCCATCTCCGTATACGGGGAGCCTTTTTCCTCTTATGGCATTATTGATGATCAGAGGAATAAGCTTTTCAGGAAACTGATAGGGGCCGTAGTTATTGGAGGAATTTGTAATAATGGTTGGCATAGAATAGGTTCTGTAATAGGCATATACAAGATGATCTGAGGCCGCTTTGCTGGCTGAATAAGGGCTGGAGGGATTGTACGGGGTTATCTCTGTAAAGTAACCTTTATCACTAAGAGACCCATAGACCTCATCGGTGGAGATATGGAGGAAGCGTTTCTTGGACAGATCTGAGCCAGGATCAGGCCAGAAATTTCTTGCGGCTTCGAGAAGGGTAAAAGTCCCCAGGATGTTTGTCTGTAAGAATTCTGCTGGCTCCTCAATACTTCTGTCCACATGCGATTCAGCGGCGAAATTTACAACCCAGTCAATATCAGTCTCTCTAAAGACATCCTCAACAACCTTCCTATCACCTATATCGCCTTTGATAAATCGGTAGCGAGACGGTGCATATTCCTTAGCCACATCGGAAAGGTTGGCAAGGTTTCCCGCATAGGTAAGCTTATCTAGATTGACAACGTTAGCTTGCTTGCGGTTCTTTAGAATATGCCTGATAAAATTGCTGCCAATAAAACCACAACCGCCTGTTACCAGTATCTCCATCTGGATCCTGCTTTTTGGGTAAGCCTACAACGTCATCTATGCATCAACCTTCTAAATATAGCATATCTTTTCTCGAAAAACCACAAGATATTGCATAAAATTGAATAAATTACGGAGTAGCGTTAACCTCTATTATTCTATCGAAGATGTGAAAGGCTGCGGAGACGGCTGGATTATCATCCGGTAACGCGACTGTTGGATTACCGTTCATATCAAAATCGTAGAGGAGATCATCTCTTGGAATGGTACCTGCCAGATTCAGTCCATGTTTTACTATTGCCTCTTGCAAGGAATCAGGTAACCCATCCCGTGCCTGATTTATTATTAAGAACCTCTTTACAACCCTTAGCTTCAACTCATCCACTAGATTAGCGATCCGGCCGGCAGTTTCAATCCCTCTTATGGAAGGATCGGAAATAACAAGAAGAATGTCAACGTTGTTTGTTGTCAATCGGCTTATGTGTTCCATGCCTGCTTCATTATCCATAACCATGTAAGAATAATTGTCTATGAGCTTTTCCAAGTAAATAGATAATAGACTATTGGCAGCGCAGTAACATCCAGGCCCTTCCGGTCTACCCATGGCGATAAGGTCGAAACCTTCTCCCTCGACTATTGCCTCTGCCAACCTCATCTCCATGAATATCTGCTTGGTCATTCCCTGTTGAACCACCCCTTCTTTCATTTCCTCCCGAGCTGTGCCTAATGTTGTCTTTAGGGGTACACCAAGAACCTCATTAAGGTTGGTGTTTGAATCAGCATCGACTGCTAGCACAGGGGTTTTACCTTCTTGAACCAAATACTTGATCAGGAATCCCGCAACAGTGGTTTTACCTGTCCCCCCTTTACCAGCCATAGCCATTGAATAGGGCATTTTTTCTCCTTTCTTCTCAGGGCTAAGTCATAGTGTAACCTAACCTATCGGTTCTTTGGCTAATTGGTGGGTATGTGTATCTTTTTTTTGTTATGCCCTATATGGGCCTTTGCAGGGTCGTTTCAAAATGGTGTATTGCGCCCCAAGCCTTAGAATCATATGCTCCGTCTATATACACCATTTTGAAACGACCACTAATCTAAAACTCTGTAAGGCCCGCCCTGGCGCGAGTCTCTGGAATATCATAGGATCACTATATTATTTCTCAGCTGAATTCTACCTACTCATGCTCATAAGCCAAGTCTGGGCCAGGGGCATAATCAAAAAAAAGATACACATACCCTGGACTTTGACGTTACCCTGGCTTTCTCCTGCAAAAAGATGATTTTTTATGCTAGTATAGGCATTTTAAACAATGAGCCTACCACTGTCAATTTCCCCCTTATTCTTGCCTTGACATTTTTTCTTATTAAGGTAAGTTAATTATCGTTCAGGTCAGGCTATCGTTGCCCTGGACATGGCTCGTGGCAGGGTTACAAGTGTTTACTATCATTAAGTAATTGAGGAGATTGTATGACAAAAAAAGGTGATCAGGTCAGAAATATAGGGTTGATAGGTCATAGTGGCTGTGGGAAAACATCACTGGCAGAGGCCATTCTTTATGACAGCAAGGTGACAAAGCGATTGGGAAGAGTAGATGATGGTGGCTCTATCATGGATTTTGAGCCGGAAGAGGTTAAAAGAAAGGTCAGCCTCAGCACAGCCTTTCATCCCTATGCCTGGAAAAATATGAGATTCAACCTCATAGATACGCCGGGCGAAAATGATTTCCTTTCTGATACCAAGATCTGCCTTCAGGCAGCGGAAGGGACAGTTGTTGTTATTGATGCTGTCGACGGTATCAAGGTGGGCACCGAAAAGGTCTGGGCCTTTTCCGAGGAATATAGCCTCCCTCGGCTGATATTCATTAACAAACTGGACAGGGAGAGAGCTGACCTTTATAAGGTTTTGGAGGAAGTTGAAAGCATATTCTCTATAAATGCAACTCCCGTATACCTTCCATTTGGACAAGAAAGTGACTTCAGTGGCCTGGTAAACCTGATACGGTTAAAGGCCCATCTGTATGGAAATGATGCTAGCGGCTCATTTAAAGATGGGGATATCCCGGATTCAATGACCGAGGTAGTAGACAAATGGCGTGAGAAAGTAATGGAAAATATTGTCGAGGCCAATGATGATATTATGGAAAAGTATCTCGACGGAGGGGAACTTACCCCAAAAGAGATAGAAGATACCTTTATTGAGGGTGTGAAATCTGGGATTGTGGTGCCTGTTATTCCGGGATCTGCCACTCTCAATATAGGCATAATACAGCTCTTGGATATCATCGGCCAATGTTTACCTTTTCCCGTTGAAAGAGGAAAGGTGAAAGGTCGAAAGGTGGACAGTGAAGAGAAGGTGGAATTTGATGCTGTTGATGAGGCCCCCTTTTCAGCTCTTGTCTTCAAGACCTTGGCAGACCCTTTTGCAGGGAGACTCAGTCTTTTCAAGGTTATGTCCGGAAACATAGATTCAGAGTCTACCATCTTTAATTCAACAAAAAAGGTCAAAGAAAGATTGGGCCAGTTATTGCTAATCGAAGGCAAAAAGCAATCACCAATTAATACAGCTGCTGCAGGCGATATAGCAGCCGTAGCTAAGCTAAAAGAGACCACGACCGGCGACACCTTTTGTCAGGAGGGCAGCCCAATCGTATTCAAGCCAGCCGAGCCTTTTTCGCCAACCATTTCTTTCGCTATAGAAGCCAAAGAAAAAGAGAATGAGGATAAGGTCTATTCTTCCTTGGCCAGATTGATGGAGGAAGATCCCACCCTTAAGGTAGACAGAGATCAATCGACCTCAGAGATTATCCTGTCTGGCACAGGCCAGATTCATCTTGAGCATACCAGGGATAAATTAAAGAGAAAATTCGGAGTCGAAATCGATCTTAAGACACCCAAGGTTCCCTACAGGGAGACGGTCAAGAATGCGAGAGAAAAGATAATCTACAGGCATAAGAAACAGACCGGAGGTCGAGGCCAGTTTGCCGAGGTACATTTTGATGTCTTCCCCCTGAAAAGAGGGGAGGGGTTTGTGTTTGACGAGGCATTAACTGGAATGAATGTACCCAGGAATTTTGTTCCGGCTGTTGAGAAGGGAATAGTAGAGGCTATGAGGAGTGGGGTTCTGGCAGGATATCCGGTTGTAGATCTAAAGATCCGGTTTTTTGACGGAAAATCCCATGAGGTTGATTCTTCTGAAATGGCCTTTAAGATTGCGGCTTCCATGTGTTTTAAGAAGGCTGTCCAGGAGGCCACACCTATCCTTTTGGAACCGATTATGACCATGGAAATCGCCGTTCCAGAAGATGTCATGGGAGATGTAATAGGTGATCTTAATGGCAGGAGAGGAAGGGTCCTAGGCATGGATAGTGACGGAAAATACCAGATCATAAAGGCTGAGGTGCCTATGGCCGAGGTTTTGAGATATTCCTTTGATCTGACATCCATGACAGGTGGCAGGGGTAATTTCCAGATGAAGCTATCCCATTATGAAGAGGTTCCACCCCAACTGGCAGAGAAAATAGTAGGTGTCTCCAAGGAAGAGGGAAAATAGGGATGGTTCATAGATGATAAAGGCCGGGGTATTGACTATTAGTGATAAAGGATTCAGGGGCCAGAGAGAGGATACATCTGGCCATTTGGTTGCTGAAATATTGACCGAGGCTGGTTACATGGTTGAGAACCAGGGTATTGCCCCTGATGACCATGAGAAGATTGCGGAGTGCTTAAGAGACTGGGTTGATAGGGATGGTCTCCGGTTGATTGTAACAACAGGAGGCACAGGAGTAAGCCCAACTGATGTGACCCCTGAGGCTATGGCCAAGGTAATCAAATATCAGATACCTGGTATGGCCGAGGCCATGAGGGCTGCGAGCCTAAAAAGGACTCCTCACGCCATGCTTTCCCGGGCAATGGTTGGGGTAAGGGGAAGCTCTCTGATCATAAATGTACCAGGAAGCCCTGATGGTGCAAGCGAGAATCTGGCTGTTATCTTGCCAGCCCTCAATCATGCCCTGGAAAAGATTGCCGGTGATCCACGGGATTGCTATCAGGAATAGGGAAATCCTGTCATGATAGTGACGTTTTTCGGTAACGTCTGTCGTCTTTCTTTCACGTTACCATCACCGTCACCGATACGGGCTTCGTTACCGTCACCTTCATACGTTTTTCGGCAATGGTTACAAGTATTCGATGGTTTTCCTGTTCCTGTCTTTATGTCGTAACCATCGTATCCCTTTGCCCTTATACCGCCTCAGGCTTGGAGCCGGGCTTTTTGACCTTTTTGAGGACCTTGATATCTGAAATTCGAGTCGATGGATACTGACCATCTTTATCTTTTTCGAGGTATTTGACCATATCCCAGATGGTAGTAAGGGCTATTGAGGCACCTACCAGGGCCTCCATTTCTACACCGGTCATAGCCTCAGCCTTTACCAGACAGTTGGCCTCAACAAAATTGTTCCCGATAGAAAAATTCAACTCAACCGTATTTAATGGGATCTGATGGCAATGGGGAATCAAGAGATAGGTCTCTTTGGCAGCTTTCATGGCTGCTATTTCAGCAACCACCAGAGGGTCTCCTTTCTTGATCTGATTCTCTCTTATCTTTTTAACTGTCTCCGGTGAGAGGATTATTCGCCCTGAAGCCACTGCCTCTCTTAAGAGAACCCTCTTTCCGGTAATATCAATCATACCCATAACACAAGAAGTGCCTAAAGTTAAAAGTGACTAAAGTTCAAAATTGGCGGCTTGAAACGAGTAACGAGGTCAAGAATTAATGTGTACCTGGAGTTTCCTGAATCTTGAGGAAAACCCATTGGTTCTGAGCGAAAATTGGCTGGGAGCAGCGGGGTACCCATCGAGGTGAGCAGGAAGGGGAAAAACCCGCCTTTAATTATCACCATCTTT
>JABXJY010000088.1 GCA_013375385.1 Desulfobacterales bacterium | reverse complement strand
ATTCCTGATCCCGGAGATGAACAGGATTGGGGGACATCTTCTGGCAGGGGTGTTCCGTGGATTTGGAATCAACTCCCTGGTCATGGAGACATATGCAGGTCTCGATCTGGGGAAGGAATTCACCTCCGGTAAGGAGTGCTTTCCCTGTGTGGTAACCCTCGGGGACATCCTTCTATTCATGAAAAAAGAAAAAGAGAGGCTTGGGAATAGATTTGATCCCGAAAACTATATGTATTTCATGCCTGAGTCAGATGGTCCCTGCCGTTTTGGCATGTATAACAAATATCACAGGATAGCCCTTGATTCTATCCCTGGTCTGGAAAAGGTGAAGATCGCCTCCCTCAGTTCAGAGGATGCCTATTCTCTCGACGGATTGATACCAGAAGAAAAGATGCAAGATTTCAGGAAAGCCGGTTATCTTTCCATTGTCCTCGGTGATATCCTTGACAGGCTCCTGTGGAGGATTAGACCATATGAAAGAAAAGAAGGTATGGCCGACAGATTTATTGATGAGGCAATGGAGCGGATGACGCAGTCTTTTTCCGGACACGCATCTGGAAAAGACCTCTCGGGCATTCTTGACGATTTAGTGGGAATCATCTGTGAAGGAAAAGAGATTATTGACCCTCATATCCCCAGGAAACCTCTCATAGCTGTAGTTGGAGAAATCTATATCAGGTCACACCTTGAGTCCAACCAGGATACCATTAGGACACTTGAAAAATATGGTGGAGAGGCAGTCAATGCCTCCATTGCCGAATGGATAAACTATACTACCTATGACCAGGTAAGATTAGCCAAGATTGCCCTCAGATTAAACCTTAAGAGATTTCGGCTCAAAGAGGTCAAGGAAGCCCTCCTCCGGTATCTGAAATACAATCTCACTCTCTTCTACCAGTATATGCAACAGAGAAAAGTCTACCGGATGGTGCGGAATTACATCGATATTGAGGAAGATCACAAGATAGGCCATCTGGAAAAGGCATTAAGAAAGGACAATACCTTTTCCTTTGAGATTGGCACCGAGGCCTGTCTCAGTATCTCAGCAGCCTTAGAACATGCCCACAGGGGATATAACGGAATCGTAAACATATTTCCCTTTACCTGCATGCCGAGCAATCTTACCTCCTCCATTGCCAAGCCCTTAATGGCCAAGTTCAATATACCCTATATCGATGTCTCCTATGATGGCTCATTTCAACCTGGCAGAGAGGCGGCCTTGAGAACATTCATGTACCAAGCCTATCAACACTTTCAAACACACGGGAGACCCTAAATGTCGGCCAAGATGCTCATAAACGCCGTAGACCCTGAAGAATACCGGCTTGCCATCGTGAAGGACGGTGAACTGGATGGGTTCTACATTGAGACCTCAACGAAAGAGGAGACAAAGGCAAACATCTACAGGGGTATCGTGGTCAGGATTGAGCCCAGTTTGCAGGCTGCCTTCATTGACTATGGGGCGGAAAAAAATGGCTTCTTACCAGCAGGAGAGATACATCCTGAATATTACGAATCTCCGGGGATAGTCTCCGAGTTGAAGGCACCCGCTCCTATAGAAAAGGTGCTCAAGAAACGAAGGGAACTCCTGGTTCAGGTAACCAAAGAGAGGGAAGGAAGAAAGGGGGCATATCTTACCACCTACATATCGCTGGCAGGCCGCTATCTTGTCCTGACTCCAGGCAGGGCTACCGGTGGCATCTCCCATAACATAGAGGATGATGAGGAACGGCAGAGGCTAAAATCTGTTATGAGTCATCTAGAACTGCCAGAAGGGGTCGGTTATATCGTAAGAACTGCAGCCGCCGGGCAGAAAAAGCGGGTAATAGCCCGAGATTTGAATAATCTCCTGAGAATGTGGCGGGATATCAAAAGAAGGGCTGAAACACAGCCATCTCCATCCATAATATTTAAAGAGCAAGATATTGGCCTGAGGACCCTGAGGGATTATTTTACCGCCGAGGTGGAGGAGGTCCTGGTCGATGACAGAGAAACCTGGTCAGAGATGAAGGATTTTATGCGAATTATCTCTCCCAGACATCAAAGGAGGATAAAGCTCTACAAGGATAAGAGACCAATATTTTCCGAATACGGCATTGAAAAACAGATCGAACAGATATACAGTAATAGGGTGCCCTTAAAGAGCGGAGGTTCAATTGTTATCGACCCCACCGAGGCCCTGATTGCAATTGATGTTAACAGCGGAAGGTCCCAAAGGACCAGAGGTTTAGAGGGTACAGCCTTTAACACCAATCTAGAGGCAGCCAAAGAGATAGCCAAGCAACTAAGGCTCAGGGATATAGGTGGTTTGGTAGTGATAGACTTCATTGACATGAAAGACCCCAAGCATGAACGAGAATTGGTGAAACAGGTAAGGGAGGAAGTTAAACGGGACAGGGCAAAGATGAATGTCTCCTATATATCCAAATTTGGATTAATGGAACTTTCCAGACAGAGATTGAGACCATCCATAGAATCAAAGAGCTACCAGATCTGCGAATGCTGTCAGGGAAGAGGAATAGTCAGGTCAGTTGAGGCTGCCTCACTGTCTTTCCTTCGCCAGATATGGCAAGATGCATCAAAGGGAGATATAGATAGGGTAACCGGGGTACTGCCAAGCAAGGTGGCTGACTATCTTTTGAATAAGAAAAGGAGGGAGTTAGCTGAACTTGAAAAACGCTATGGGGTCAGCATAGAAATCCAGGGAAATCCTGACCTTCCCCCATGGGGAGGTGGTTTGGAGTTTGTGGAGAGAACTGAGACGAAAGAGGTCTAAGATATGTGCGCCTGTAGCTCAGCTGGATAGAGCAGCGGACTTCTAATCCGCAGGTCGCAGGTTCGAATCCTGCCAGGCGTACCAGTAATACGAAGGGATTGCGGTAAACCTCCGCAATCCTTTTTTGTCTCTCTCGCACTTTATCCCCACCCTACCCCCACCTGCAAGTGTATAGAGGTCGAAAACAAGCCAAAATCTGAATATCATCTGACAGGTTCCGCTTATTCATCTGGTAAGTTTAGATAGCTATTATATACGTATGATGTCAAAAGGCCTTGAGATTGGCGAAAAACTCGAGGATAAATAGGCGCGAAGCATGAAAGTACCATCTCCATATGGACACTACAGGAAACCGGGAGTTCAAGTGGCTCTTAGATTCCTGGTGATAGCACTCATGACGACCTTCGGCCTCACTGAAAACATCGAAGCAGTTGAGCAACCCTTCCCTTTTCATCCTGGTGAAAAACTGACCTTTCAGGTCAGATGGAGCTTCATACCGGCCGGAGAGGCCGTTCTTGAGATACTTCCAATAGAAACCTTACATGGTGCCAAATCATACCATTTTGTGATGATTGCACAAACCTATCCATTCATAGATATTTTCTACAAAGTCCGCGATAGAGTAGATGCCTACACAGACAAAGATATGACCCACTCGGTCCTCTATAAAAAGCGGAAGAAAGGGAAAACCAAAAGGAATGTGGTTGTGAACTTCGATTGGGAAAAACAACAGGCTCAGTATTCCAACTTTGGAAAAAAGAGAAAACCCATTTCCATATTGGCTGGTTCATTTGACCCGTTGTCTGTTTTCTATGCCTTTCGCCTTCATGATCGGAAAAAGAACCCAGAGATCAAAGCCCCGGTAACCGATGGAAAAAAATGTGTAATGGGGAAGGCAAAGATCCTAAAGAGAGAAGAAATCAAGGTGGCAAGCGGAACCTATGATACCTATCTAGTGGAGCCTGACTTACAGCATATTGGGGGCGTATTTGAAAAAAGCAAAGATGCCAAACTCAAAATATGGGTCACGGCGGATAAGCGACGGATTCCCGTTAAAGTAAAGAGTCAAGTAAGAGTCGGGAGTTTTGTGGCAGAACTCATTTCAGCCGAAGGAATTGTTCCACATGGAAGCATTCTTAAACGGTAATAATTTCAGTCCTATAAGGCCAGGTTTCGAAGGTAAAATCGAGGATTACCTAGCGAGGAAATAGCCTTTGATATCTTTTCCTGGAACGGCCTTTCCAGTTTCCCCTGTGATAGGCATCTGAGATTATGAGAGGCAGCACAAGGGTTGCCTCACCCCAGACCATCTGCTCAAACACCGTATCTACCTTACCCCATGAACATGCCTCTTTGAGGGTCGATCCTGAAAGGCCTCCATCTCTTTCGTCAGCAACAGTTATCTGCACAGCATACTTATGCAGAGGCCGCTCATTGCCTAAAACATCTGCAGCCACCACAACATCCTGGGCAAAGTTCTTTGGCACCCCTCCCCCCACTATAAAAAGGCCTGTCTGTTGGGAGGAAATCTTTATCTCCGTCAGCTCCCTGAAATCCCGCACAGAATCAATAGCCACATGCCCGTCTGGGTTTTGCTGCTGATGGAAAATAAGGCCAAATCCCGCGCTTGAGTCTGAAAAGGCCGGAACAAAGATTGGAACATCATTCCTGTAGGCCTCCAGAGTAACTGAGTTCACTTTTGGGTAATGTCGCTCAAGATGGGCCCCCATCTCCTCTATAAATTCCCTTGAAGAGTAGGATCGTTGTTCCAGACCATCAGCAATCTTTGCAACCGTTACATCGCACTCCCTCAACTCATCCTCATTGATATAGGTATCGTATATCCTGTCAATATGAAGTTCTCTTAAATAGTGGTCATCTCCTGCAGGATCACCTAAGTAATGGTGGAATCCTATACCTTCAAAGAAGTCCTGATCTATGATTATTGCCCCGGTAGAGACAATTACATCTACCATGTTGTATCTGATCATATCTGCCACTATACCCTTTAATCCCGCACTAAAAAGGGAACCTGCAAGGGTGAGAATGATGGAGCAAGATCCATCCCTTAGCATTCTGTTAAAGATATCCGAGGCATTGTGTAGGTTTCTGGCCTGGAATGCCATCCGACCATATGCCTCAATTATGGGTCTTGCATCGAATGATCGGATATCGATATGCTCAATGGTGTCTTTTAGCAGTGATTTCTTGTCCATTGGTACCCCAAAAAAAATAGGTCATGTGATTTGAGATGTGGGATGTGCGATGTGCGATAGGCAACGTGCGATGTGGAACGCATATCGCATATCTCAACCCGCAAATACTGTGCCCAAAGTGCACACGATAAGCACACCAAGAAACTACCAATTATCGACGGGCATTATTTCACTTTTTTAAAAATATAGCTCAAGAATTTATAGACCAGTTTGGCAGCCATAAAATCAGGTGCCTTGTTGTATTTGTTTGGCATGAGCTCCACCGCATCAAAACCAACAACATGGCTCTCTTCGGCCACCTTTCTTAAGAGCCCTACAGTTTGATACCAGTCAAGTCCTCCTGGCTCCGGAGTTCCTGTAGAAGGCATTACAGAAGGATCAAATACGTCAAGGTCAATGGTTACGTACACATGGGAAGATAAGAGATCAACGACCCTATCAATCCAATCCTCTTCCAAAAGGATGTCTCTGGCAAAAAAAACCCTTGCTCTATCCAACCTATCAAATTCTTCCCTGTCCATAGATCTTATGCCAACCTGTACTGCGGGGCAGACTTCCCTTACTCTTGCCATTACGCAGGCATGGTTGAACAGAGAGCCATTGTAAGATTCCCTAAGATCGGCATGGGCATCAAGCTGTAGAACGGTAAGGTCTGAGAATTGATTTTTGATCCCCTGAACAGCCCCCGGAGTTATTGAATGATTACCCCCCAGCATGACCGGGAATTTCCCGTCTTTGACAAAGGAGGAAAGATTTTGCCTCATCACCTGGGTCATATCCTCAGGGGATCTTGGAAGATGGTGTAACTGAAAGGTATGTATCCCCTGCAAATGGACCTCGGTATCTGTCTCAATATCGTATAGTTCTACGTGTGCCGAGGCCTCAATTATTGCCTCAGGACCCGAGGCCGCACCCTTCTGCCACGTAGCTGTATAATCATAGGGAACAGGGAATACTATGATTTTGGCAGACTTATAATCTGTCCAATTGGAATCGTTTCCTCCGAAGAGCACATCCTTCATGCTGCGGCCTTTGCTAAATGGGTGTTCCTTGGAAAACCTGCACCCCTTTCAATCATGTGAACCTCTGGCTTCTTAGAGACGAATGCCTCGATAATGAGATCTCTGGCCCTATCTGTGTCAAATGGTTTGCATGAGAAAAGATCTACAAAGGCATGACCTTTTTCTACGAAGGTATGGATTGATAAGTGGCTTTCAGCTATGACTACAAATCCGGTTATACCCTTATCTTCCGGGACCAGACCAGCATAAGGGAAGACATAAGGTTGTGTAATCTTGACCATCCCAATCTTATCTGGAAGGGTACTGAGGAAATTAAAGATGAAATCAAGGTCACCGATCCTCTTTTGATCACACTCAGATAAATCCAGCATAAGATGGGGGCCAAAATAGGATTGCCTGTTCATTGCGCATTACCCCCCTCATAAAGATATTACTAAATGCTGCGCTATAATACACAAAACGAAATTTCTATCAACAATTTTTTTAGGATAGAACCTGGTTCGCTGAGTTTATCCTGAGGAATGAAGGGCTCATCCCCCGCCTGTGATAAGTGGGGGAGAATATTGCAATCTTGGAATGATGACCCCCGGCAATACCAGGGGGTTAACCTGGTGGGTTATTGAGATGAAGTAACAACGTCATTGGAGGGAAATAATTGAAAGGGGAAAGAGGCCGCGCCGCAGGCTGATTCAATCCAATATTGTCGCACCAAGGATCCTTTCCATCCTCTCGAGGGCAAAGTTATGGGCCTCTTGATCAAAATCAGCCACCCCCCTGCGAAAGACAAAGGTAGGGTAATCCCTGTTTCTCAAGTCCGCCACAGTCTCCATCACGCAGATAGAGGTACACACACCAGCAAGGTAGACGTGGTCAACCCTCTCGGAGGCAAGGACCTCATCCAGATCTGTATCATAAAACCCGCTGTACCTTCTCTTTTTTATATAATATTCACCTGGCACGACCTTAAGATCATCTATCAGCTCCGCTCCCTCAGTATCAACAATACAGTGAGGGGGAAATAGGGCAAACTCTTTATCATCCTTATCGTGACAATCACCAAGAAAAATAATGGCAGCGCCCTCATTCCTCATATCTTCTATGGTGTCCACAACGAATGGGATTATCTTTCTGCATTCATCGCCGCAAAATAGGGCACCCTTTTCTTCAATGAAATCCTTGAGCATGTCAACTACAATTAATCCTTTCTTAGCCATGAAAGCCCTCTTTTATCCATCCTCTAAGGAAGTTATTGAGGTAATCCAAACAAAATGAGTTCAGTCAAAGCGAGGAAAAGCCCTTGACAATAATAGAAAAAAAATCGTAGGTAACTCTATATGTTATTATTAAAAAAAAATCAACTTCTATTAAGGAGGGAACAGGTGAAAGCTAGGGGCATTTATTTAGGTCTTTCCTTGTTTTTGGCTCTCTTTTTGAGCCTATCTTCATCCTCATCAGCGGGCAAAAAGGTTATCCATATAGTAAAAAAAGGTGACACCCTCTGGTCAATCTGTCAACAATACTACGGTGATCCTTACCTCTGGCCGGAGCTATGGGAAATGAATAGATTTATCACGAATCCTCACTGGCTTACTCCTGGCGATCCTATAAAACTTCTGGAATATGAAGAGAAAAAACCTGAAGAAGAAAAACTCGAGCCCGTAAAAAAGACCGCTGCATTAGGAAAAGAGCCTTTAAAGGGCCCACCAGTGGGAATAGATATCTCCAGCCTTACCGATACGAGAGCCCTCGGCTTTTTTCGGCAAGAAATGATTGAGCCATGGGGCAGAATCTTTGAGTTTAAGACCGAAAAGATCCTACTCGGAAAAGGCGATACAGCCTATGTAAAGATGTATAAGGAGGATATCAAGCCCGGAGACAAATTTACTATATGCAGTATCTCAGAGCCTGTTAACCATCCCGTGACCGGAAAAGAATTTGGATACACTTATTCCTTCAAGGGAATTCTGGAGATTGAAAGAGCTCAGGAGGATTACCATGTAGCGAAAATACGTGAATCATTCAGAGCCATCTACAAAGACGACCTCCTTATGCCGTATCATCCAGTTTCCTCTTGCATACTCCCCATTCCATGCGAGGGTACTGTTACGGCCTATATTGTTGCTGCAAAGGACGGCTTGGATCTCCATGGACAGTACTCAGTGGTCTATATTGATGCTGGCCATAATACAGGGGTAGTGAGAGGTAACCTCCTTGAGGCCATAGGGGAAAGAGAATCTATTGCTGACCCACAAAAAAAGGAGAGGGTTGCGTTGCCTCCCACTGTCCTTGGCAAGATCCTCATCCTGGAAACCACAGAAAAGACTTCTACTGGAGTGGTCTTCTGGGCATCTCGAGACTTTTCGAACGGGGTTAAGATCAGGTCCCAGACCTGGGATAAGCGACCAAGGGAATTGACTGTGTTGCCAGAATGCCCTGTTGAATAAGTTCTGCCGCCCCCCTTTTCCTCTGCCACTGCCTGCCCCGTTAAATGCGAAGCTATTTAACCGGGGCCGGCAGAAGAAGATGTCCGTGCCCGTCTGAGTGGGTCTGCGGCCAATCAAATAATGTATCCCGGGATGTTCTACTTTACATGTCACTTGATGGTCATATAGCATTGATTACTGGAGCTGGCCAAGGTATTGGCAGAGCGTGCACCGTTACCTTCGCTTCAAAAGGGGCGGATCTGGTATTATTGGATAAAAACCCCGAGACCCTTGGCGAGGTCGCCCATGAAGCAGCAGGAATGGGACGCAAGGTCATGAGTGATGTATTGGATCTAACTGAGTTGGAAAGGCTCCGGGAGGTTGCCGAAAAAGCCCGGAAGATGGGCTTGATAGATATCCTGGTAAATAACGCCGGATTTGACCGACCTGGTACCACGGCCAAGATAGACAAAAAAGCATTTGAAGAGGTTCTGGGCATCCACGTTACCGTACCTCTGACCTTGATTCAGATATTTCTTCCGGGCATGAGGGCAGCTGGCTGGGGCCGGATCGTAAATGTCGGCTCCATCTACGGAATTACTGGGGGAAAGGGGGAAGTTGCTTACTCGACTGCCAAGGCCGGAATTATCGGATTGACAAAGAGCGTCGCAAAAGAATGTGGTCAGGATGGGGTTACAGTTAACGCGGTACTGCCTGGGCTAACCAGGACCCCGACCATAGAAACATTTATGAATGAAAGGTACAAAGAGGCAATTATAGCCAGTACACCTCTAGGACGAATGGCCGAACCAGAGGAGGTGGCAAACGTCATTGCATTCCTGGCCTCAGATGAAGCCTCCTTTATCACCGGAATTGCTCTACCTGTTTGCGGTGGATGGGCGGTGTGATTACGAAACGAGGCTCATCAAGAAACCAGCATACAAAGGGATGGTGAGATTATCATCTATCGAGATGCCGTAAACTCTTAGATGCATCCCGTCCGCAATTGTAGCACCAATTGCACCACCGATTGCTGTAACTGATGAATCGACAGTAAGGTAACCCACTAAGAAG
>JABXJY010000087.1 GCA_013375385.1 Desulfobacterales bacterium | reverse complement strand
CTGCTATCTCCTTGGGGAAAATATCATAGTCAGTCTTCCCTATGACATCCTCTCTCTTCATGTTGGACAGGATTTCAAAGTGCCGGTTGGCTAGCATGTAGCGCCCACGGGTATCCTTGAGGTAGATGGCTGCCGTGGTGTTATCCAGAATGGCCTGAAGCCTTCCCTCGCTCTCCCGCAGCGTCTCTTCCACACGCCTGTGCTCAACGGCTTGCTTTTCTAACTCCTTAACCCTCTGTTCCAGTTCTTCGTGGGTTGGGTTTCCGGCCATTGGAAAATCCTCCCATTGACCTTGAAAACAAAAGCCTCACCAGGACAAACTAATTCATCCTGGTGAGGGCTTCATTATGACCTTGAATCCATATCCCTTTCCTCAACCGAGGGGGCTAGAGAGAGGCCAAGAAATGTGCTAAGAATTACCTTGTAATGACTGTTACTGAGTCTATACTAAGAAGCAGGAGATTGTCAAGGGTTCCCATGGTAATCCTAGCTTTTCGGGGGGTGGTCTGCAACGACCCACTCTCGATGGCAAGCCTGCCCTGGGGCGACATGATTCTATTATCTTACTCCTGCCCCTGCCTTTGTGCATGGCTTATCTTCTGTCACCCAATTTCGGCTAAACAGGTCTGGGCCAGGGATGGGCAAAAGTGTCGGCGTTTACTTGAGAATGACAATATCATTCTTGAACTTATCTGAATCCAATCTGAGATCTACAGGAACCAGCTCTTTACCATCCCACTTCTTCGAATAATCCCCGCCCGGGAGCTTTTCGATGAGATAGGTGATACCCCACTTCTTCAAGAAGTACTCTGTGTCTTGAGCTATCTGTTCCATCCTCAGGCGGTATGTTCGGTGGTAGGAGTCATTTCTGTCCACTTTCGAGTAGTCATGACTGTGGATGGCCTCCGAATCCGGGCAATAGTAGATCTTATACCCGGCTTTCCTGATGTTCAGGGACAGGTCCTTGTCCTCGTTGGCGATGAATATCCCTTTGCCATCGACCATGTCATCAAAGCCTCCAACCTCAAACAGGTATTTCCGTTTAGCCAGGAGGGCTGTCGTAGTATACCATGGCACCTCTCCCCCTCTCATAACGAGAGGATCATACCTCTGGAGGTTTGCCATTTCGCCCGACTTAGCGAGCCCAATCCCGTATACCTTGCCCTCTTTTTCCAGCGTGATTGTATGACAGCCGCAGTAGTAAACATTCTCGATCTCTGCGCTCAGAAGCTTGGTCCCAACGATTCCGATTTTCTCATCCTTTGCCATCGTCTCCTTTAGATGTTTCAGCCACCCGGGCAGCACAACAACATCATTGTCCATCACGACAACGTATTCCCCCCTTGAAAAGTAAATGCCCTGATTTCGCTGTCCCGTTGTGCCCGTGCTCTGTTTGTTGCATATGACATGGACATTCGTGTAGGCATCCTCGAGAGATTTGATGATCTCTAGCGTTTCTCTGCCCGACCCGGCATCGCTGAGGATGATCTCAAAGGATTCTGGGGTGTTTTGAAAAATCGATTGCACGCACTGTTTGGTATCATCTCCCCTTTCTGCAGAAATGATGACGACCGATGTCAGGTCACTGAAAGGGTGGCCGTGCTCTCCGCCGTACTGATCTAACGCTTCCGTTCGGTCCAGATTGAGCGGGTTGCCGTATCTATCAAGAAATGAGTATCTATTGCCTATATCAACAAGCATCGACAGTTCCTCTTAAAGGTTTACTTTACAAGCCTCCAATAGTGATCTCGCCTTTCCCTGGAGGTCGAGGGCCACTGAGTCGCCTCCTGTTATACCCTTCTCTGCCATGTCAAGTATGTCATAAAACAGGTTCCAACCCTCCCTCTCTTTCTGGACCTGTCCAATCAGGGGATTAGGCTCCCTGGCCAGCTCCTGTATCACTCTGTGCAGACGCCTGCTGCCATTCTGTAAAAACTCGAGCCCTTGCTCCTCTTTGCCCACGGCAAAGAACCATGCTGCCTTAAGGCCGAAACGCAGGTACACAACAGTTGTCGGAATCCTGGATATGAAACAGCCTGTGAATTGATCCATGGTATCCTTCAGCCTCGAGACATCATCGGTGAGTGCCCTGGCATATGCGGAAAAGTACAGTATACGGAGATAGTCACCGACAAGTTTGGCTACGAGATCGGGCTGTTTTTCTCCTTGAGCTAATACGTCCTTGTCATGGCGCATAATGAGGCCGTCCTTGTGGACATAAGCAAGTTTTGTGCCCGGATTGGGTAACACGGAGAGGATATAGGCCTGGTCCTCGGCCCGGCCGATGAAGGACGGGGTAAAAGGCCGATGGCGGCGGAGGCTGTCAACGAGGATGCCGTTCGTTCCACCGGTTACGTGGATACGCTGGATGCATGTTCTTTTGCCGTCCAGCCTGTCTGTGGTGTAGAGTGTCATCATCTCCGCCTCAGTCGAGAGCGCCTGCGGCAACGCGCTGAAGAAAATATATTCATCCGGGGAAAGCACACGGTCTGGAAACTGGACATCGGGGGTAAATAAGGATTTCCCGATGTCCCGCTCGTTGACGAGGGCACCGGCTATCATACCGAGTTCCAGAGGCTCTCCCTTAGAATCCAGGCAGTGTGCACCCCAAAGCGGCGTCTTGAAATGTTCAAAGGCGGAACCACCTGTCTGTCCGACGAGTTCTTTTTGCGGAAAGACCTGGTCAAGATCGATTTTGAACGTGGCACTTATTTCAGGCTGGATAAAGACGCTCCAAAATGCGGCAATTGCCTTCAGGAAGCTGTAGTGCCTGCCATAATCACCGTCCACACCGAACACACAGAGGAGTTCTCTTGCGTCCTCACGCTCCAGGTAATGGAGGGCAGCGGGGACAAGAATTTCATCTGTTATTCGCTGTGTGTCAACCTCGGTGAATACGTACACATCAATATTCTTCAGACTGCTTGAGCGAAGAAATTCTTTTTCGAGGTACCTCTTGGCAATGTCCTGGAGACCCCGGTGAGTTGTAGAGATCGACAGTACACAGATAGGTTTAGCATCACCTGGCATATTGCCGCAGTCACGCTCAAAATCAAAGGCCTCCTCTAAGCCCCGGATGCCGTAAAGGACTTCGTTTTTCTCCGGCTCGACGCCAACCCGGATAGGGTGGTCGTACCAGTAGAGCTGAGGTTCGCTGGTAATCTCGGGGAGCTTTTTCGTAAGGTCGTCGCTGAAAGGGAGTTCATCCGGAGAGTTTAGTGAAGCGGGGATGGTAAGAAGCACATTCGAGGTGAAGAGTATCTGCCGAGCTGGGTCGGTGATTGGGGTGGTGTTCAGCTCCGTAATGGTGACGGTGCGTTTCTCTCGTAAGGCCTTTATGCATCCCTGTTTATGTGCCCGAATGCCCCTTGCCTCCGGGAAAAAGACGGACCAGATTTTTTCGACAGTCTCTTGGCTATTTTTCAGGTTTTCTCTGTCTGACACCCACTCGAAGAGGGTTTTCAGACGGTCCTTGAAAATGGGGTCCTGCCTGCACACGCTTTCGATCTCCTGATGAATCAGTTTTACGCCGTTCAGGTAAAACCTGGCTATGTCTGCCCACTCGGATGAGCCCACCATATGAGCCAATAGGCGTTCCGCCCGCACTAGTGCAGGGTGCATGCTGCCTGCCAAAGTGATGAGGAATGCGGCGTTTAGTGCCTGAGCTATGCCAGCACCGTCGGTGCGCTCTTCGTCAAGTTGATCTGTGGGATCGAAAATGGAGAAAGTGTCCTTATCCCCTTTTGGTCGAAGCAATGTAAAGATAATGGATTCAAACTGTTCAATCATTGTTTATCTTCAGATGCCAATCCGCTTCCCACCAAGGCTAGGATATTAAAGAACTCTGGCCCAGAGGAGACGAGGCTTTCCAGGATGCAGTGAATTTGTACAGATTGGTAAATATAAAAGAATACCTCAACTCTTGAACGTTATCAAAGATTTGAGTGATAGTCGGGACTGGTCTTAGAGCCCGAGCGGTTCCCCGATGATAAGAATAAGGATATCGGACCGGGTCGGTTTTTTCAGGAGCTCCACGGATATATTGCAGATCCTTTCCGGTGAGTTGCAGTCCGCACAAACCCCTGTCTTAGTGCAAGGTGTCTTGCGACCAAGGCGGTTCGCATTTGTGGGCGCGGCAAAGTTCCAAACCCTCCTCCGGGCTTCCTCCATGTCCTTTACAATCTTATTGATCCCACAAACTACGATGGACTTTTTGGGGCCGAAGAACATGGCCGCCACTCTGTTGCCAGTGGCATCGACATTATAGAGTTGACCCTCTTCGGTGATAGCATTGGTGCTGCAAAGGAAGTAATCGCAGGAGAAGATTCTTCTGTTCAATTCACCCCGCTCTTCCAGACTGACACCTTTGGCAAAAGGGTTTATCAGATCCACCCCGCGGCCTTTGACAGCCTTGAAGAATCCGATTTGAGTCAATGTCACGGAACCACCAATGCCTACGGTTGCGCCATCCGGGATCATATCCAGGATCGCCTTTACCGCCGATTTGGCATCAGGCACGAAGAGGGACTCAAAACCGTTCCCCTCCAAGGCCTTCCTGGTTCGTTCAACTTGCTTCGTCTGGAACCACTGAGATAATGATCTCATTGGATCATCCTTCTGAGCTTCCACTCCACGCCTCCTCTCTTTATTCCGATCAAAATGTTGTTATCTGGCCCCTTGAATCCTCGTCAGCGCTCCTGTCTTATAGAAACTTCCGTGTGGATGAGGGCACTGTAGGATAAAGGCCGTTGTGTGTCAACGGAAAAGGTATGGGAGGAGCTTGACTTGTATGAATGCATACTGTATGGTTCCGCTGTTTGCAAAGATCCTCATCGAGTAGTGTAGATACCCACGGGCTCACGCCGGGGGTCCTCTGCGGATTCTTGATAGATGAGAGTTAGGGGGAGGACAATCTTATGGAGCGCAGGATTATGATCGAGGCTGGAGGGATAGGGAGCGAGGCCACCTTGGCTGAAAGTGAAACAGCTCAGGCAATCTGGGACTCCCTTCCAATCGAATCTACCTGTAACACCTGGGGAGATGAGGTCTACTTTAGCATTCCCGTCTCTGTGCCCCTTGATGAGACTGCTAAAGAGATTGTTGATATGGGGGATTTAGGCTATTGGCCTACGGGTAATGCACTGTGTATCTTTTTTGGCCCTACTCCCATGAGCCGGGGTGATGAAATACGTCCTGCCAGTGCAGTCAATATCGTGGGCAAGATAATCGGTGATCCCAAGGTATTCAAAAAGGTATCCTCTGGCACCACGGTTCACGTGAAGAAAGCGGACGTTACCCAGCAGGGTGATACCTGATGGACAATCTATCCTCTTCCCAGTTGTAGGCCAGGCATGAGTTTATCCGCGAGTTAAGGTCATCCTGGCGAGGAAAGTCCTCACGGACAAAGGATCCCCGGCTCTCCTTTCGTGAGAGGCTGGCAGTGAGCACCGCTTTGAGCACGAAAGCGGCGCCCATCAAATCCTCCTTCAATCTTTTATCATGCACTGTCTGGGGGGCTACTCCCTTCAACTCTATTTCTGACTCCGCAACCTTGGCCAACCCTTCCCTCAATCCCTTTTCAGACCTCACCACTCCGGCACATGTCCAGGCAATCTCCCGTATCCGCCGTCGGAGCCCTCTCAGCGTCTCCCGGCTGGAACCCGAATGATACGAGAAGTCCTTTGATGACTCTTTCAGTTTTGGCAGAGATATGCGGCGGTTGAGTGCACATTGGGCGGCACTGCGGCCGGCAATCCTGCCAAACACAAAGCACTCCATCAAGGCATTGCCGCTCTTCCTGTTAGCACCGTGAAGCCCCCAGGCTACCTCGCCACAGGCGAAAAGACCAGGCACGGAGGTCTGTCCGTTTTCATCTATCCGCACACCCCCCATAAAGAAATGTGCAGCAGGCGAAACGGCGAAAGGCTCTCTCTGGAAATCGAACTTCATCCTTGTTAAAAGGCTCAAGGGATGTCTCTTCCATCGGGAGGTGGGAACCGTTCGGTAGTCCATACAGAGCGGTCCCTTAAGGCCTTCCTGAAAGAGGATGGCCGAGAATCTATCCCTCTCCGTTACATGTGCCTTGTTTGGATCACCGAGACCATGCTTCTCGAGGACGTCCTCCTCAGCGGCATTAATCAGCCTCGCCTCCTGAGGGTAAGGAGGATAGAGCAGTAGCGAGGGAAGACCTGGCTGGGCGATCACCAGGGGGTAGAACTGAACGAATTCTATGTCCCACAGCTCGAGACCCGTTTTTGCGGCCAGGTAATATCCCTGGCCCATGATGCTCTTTTGATTATCGTTCCTGAGGTAGATTGCCCCGGCGCCCCCGGTAGCCAGCACAACCGCCGGGGCATAGATGAATACCTCCTCCCCTTTTCTGTCAAATCCCCTCACACCATACACCTTCTCAGCGTCTTTCAAGATCCCCGTCACGTAAAGACCGGTCAAGACCTCAATGCCGCTCACCTTTCCTATCTCCCCTGCTAGGGCCCTCACTAAGGTTATGCCCGGGATGAGATCGGGACGGGTGGATTTAACATAGTATCCGTCCGAAAGTTCAACCAGTTTGAGGTCTAAGGAGCGGAGGAGAGAAAAACCAAGGGAGGCTTCTTTTGCCATCAGCCTCACCAACAACTCACGATTTATCCCTTTCCCTATCTGGAGGGTATCCTCGACATATTTCTCAGGGGCATAATGCATAGTGGGGCCGGAAAAGGTTGCATTGGACAACGCCGAGTTGGTGCCCAGCCCAATTGGACCCCTGTTTAATATCACCACTTCTGCACCTTCTTCTCTGCCCTCTAAGGCAGCCACCATCCCGGCACAGCCTCCCCCTATTACAATGACATCCTTTTCCATCCCCACTACCGCCTCAATCAAGGAGCACAAAGCCATACCGATTTTGAATATCATCTCTACTTTGAAGAACTTCACATGGCAGGCCCAAATTTCGTGCTGTTTTGTATACATCAATACCGAAGCTTTGATCGCAAGGTCTTACCTTATCTGGAAATGGGCAAGGACTCCCTTCTTTGGCATTGCAGCTCTTGCATAGATTACAGGTGCGAATCGCAAAGGCGAAATAGTAGCCATCAAGGAAAGCGGTTCTTTCGATCTCAAGAACTGCGACACTCAATTCTCTGGCATCATGTGAATGGGCTAATAGGATATGGTTATATCTTTTGACCATTTCGACTCGTTCTTCATATGTCGTAGCTCTCGTGTGGCATCTTATGGTTTTCTGGAAGAAATCCTCACAACCCCAACGACATTTTAGAATAGCCCGAATATCAAAAAAGACCTGCTGAGGCGAAATGATCATCGCATTGACCATCTTAAGCTCTTTTGCCAGATCGATATATTTTTCCATGATCCACAACCCTCCTAAATCAAAAACTCAGGGCCCTCGCCCAGGCTTGTGAAACCAGGCGGTGCTATATTTTTCCTTCCTCTGCCCTCCCGATACATTTATTCATCACGAACTTCAAAAAATATCGCAGGTGGTTTTTCAGCCTCTTACCTCCCAACAAACTGACCATCCTTGAACTCACCTATATATGTCCTGCCGTCAGGTGCGGTAAAGGTCCCCTGTCCATCCATCTTACTATCCTTCCATTGACCCACATATTTACTTCCGTCAGGTAAGGTCATGGTTCCTTGCCCGTGATACTTATTATCCTTGAATTCACCCACATATTTACCACCGTCAGCTGCCGTGAAAGTCGCTTGTCCATGATACTTGCCATCCTCAAACTGGCCAACGTATTTAGCCCCGTCAGGTGATACAAAAGTCCCTTTTCCATTCACACAATTACCTTCTATACATTGACCAAATACGTTCAGGGGACAAAAACCCATTATGAATACTAAAGAGATCAAAAATACTTTCATCTTTCCTAACCTCCCTTACACCTTGTGTTTTGTGTATCCTCTATAACAAAAAAGTCACCAGCGTCAAAACCCGCAAGGTTTTTGGCGTCTGATGCACCGTCAGGTTGGCCACCCTAAACGTACTTTGTCTGCAGGCCGGCCTTCCTGGCCGCAGTGATCTGTCTTTTGTCTGATGAAACAAACAAATCTGCACCGCTCTCCAAAGCGCATGCGATGTGGAGCGCATCCATTGCACGCAGCGGAGAGGCCTCTAGGAGTGAAGTGGAAGTGGCAATGACCTCTGGAGTCAGGTTGATGATCACAGCGTCGCGAACATCATCAGATAGGTGTTGTTTGACAGTAACGTAGTCTTGATGGGAAAGGCGCTTTTCACGTATCCGTCGGTTCAGTGCAGAAATAATCTCCGGAACACAAATAACGCTAAGGCAAAGCTCAGATGCTTCCTGGCAGATATCATCAACAAGTTGACTTCCGTTTTCCTCCACGTACCTCTTTGCGAATGTCGAAGCATCAAAGAACGTCTTCACGTTCGCGCTCCTCCAGAATCGCCGAGGACAGTCTTGCGCCCTTGACTGAGAGTCGCAATCCAGGCCTTTTCCAAGATGGGGCTGTGGCTTCCGGAGATACTGGAGTTATCTCGGCGATAGGCTTTCCATGGCGGAGGATAACAATAACCTCTCCGTTCTCAACGGCGGAAAATAGACTTGACGCGTGTTTGCGAAATTCCGTAAATGTTATCGTCTTCATGTGACACCCCCTGCAATCTGTACATTAACGTACATTTCAATGCACAGAGTGTCAAGGCTTTTCTTGATGGCCAACGATCGGGCTGAGAGGTGCGAGTGAAACGAGCAGTTATGTCTCTCTCCCAGTTAGTTGGTCCCTGATGCGTCTGAATTCGTCAAGCTTTCCCTCGCCTTCTGACCACCTCTCGATCTCTCCGAGATCGATCCTATTCGCTTGAGCGACCAACACGGCTTGTTCCAAGCACTGCAGATCGTCCCAATGATAGTAGCCAGCCAACCTGTCCTTAACGCAATCTGTTGGCGATATGATTCTGAGCATTCCGGTAGAGAACTTAAGCTCATTAACCTGTTTAACCGGTTCCACACCAACGGCGAGAGGGCCCGGTGGAAACTCTACAAAGAATTGAGTATCCGGATGTTTGAAGTGTCGGCCTTCTTCGTGAAATCCTATCTCTTGCATTGTTTCTCGGAGCGCACGTCTTTTTGCGAAATAGGGATTGACCAAGTCCAGGTCCTAATGAGACATACCTGTTGCTACTATAGATAGAGACAGACGCGCCGCCAGACAGAACCACATCAATTCCCTTTTCCCGCAGGTGAGACTGGACGAATGCGGCAAGTTCGCCTTGTGTCATTTCTTTGATGGATTTCATAGGGGCTTACCGCGGCGTCTTGGTCTTCGCCTGGTCACCACGAGTTCCTCACGTTCTTCTTCCGGGTAGAAAGAAAGAGCCTTTTCCAGCAGGCTCCTCAGTTCCTTCAGGAAGGGATACCTCGGGTTGAACGAGTAGAGGCGTGTTCTGCCAGCTGTCCGACTCACTAGTACGCCGCCGACCTCCAGTTTTTCCAGCTGTTTTTGTACTGGATCAAGATCCGTATCAAAA
>JABXJY010000345.1 GCA_013375385.1 Desulfobacterales bacterium | reverse complement strand
ACCTATCTCACCAATAAGGACTACCCCTTTTGTTTCTCCATCTTCTCTGAACCGTGTTAAATGATCTATGAAAGAGGTTCCAACAATCGGATCGCCACCTACACCGATACAGGTAGATTGTCCAAATCCGGCCCTTGTCAACTGGTCTACAACCTCATAGGTCAGGGTACCGCTCCTGGAAATCACGCCGATACCTCCCTGTTTGTGAATATGACCCGGCATTATCCCTACCTTTGTCTTCCCTGGGGAAATAATGCCCGGAGTATTTGGGCCTATCAGGATAGCGCCGTACTTTCTAAGGAATGGAACTGTCTTAATCATATCGAGGGTGGGAATACCCTCGGTAATGCAGACAATGACATCTATGCCTGCACCAGCGGCCTCGAGCATGGCATCAGAGGCAAAGGGAGGTGGCACAAAGATACACGAGGTATTAGCACCATAGATATCCACCGCATCCTTTATTCTATTCAAGACCGGTATGCCCTCAACCTCTTCTCCAGCTTTACCCGGTGTTACACCAGCCACAATATTGGTGCCGTAAGCCACCATTTGTTTGGTGTGGAATGCCCCTTCTTTACCCGTAATACCTTGGACAACAACCTTTGTATTCTCATCAACTAAGATACCCATACGATTACTCCATTTCTCTTTCTGATGGGAGAACGTCAGCTCACTTGTCTCGCCACCATGCTTGCAGCTTCTTCCATATCGTTAGCCACTGAGAAATCAAGATTTGAATCCCTTAGGATCTCTCTCCCCTCCTCGACATTTGTTCCCTCTAGCCTAACGATGAGGGGTACTTTTATCTCTACCTCTTTGGCTGCCTTGACCACACCCCTGGCCAGAACATCACATCTCATTATGCCACCAAATATGTTGATGAGGATTGCCTTGACCCTCTTATCACTAAGGATGATTTTTAACCCGTTGGTAACCATTTCCTCACTGGCACCGCCACCAACATCCAAGAAATTTGCTGGTTCGGCGCCGGCCAGCTTGATTACATCCATGGTTGCCATTGCCAGTCCTGCCCCATTTACCATGGCGCCAATGTTACCGTCCAGTCTAATATAGTTCAGGTTATACTGGGATGCTTTTGCATCCAATTCATCCATTTCATATGGATCATGGAGTTGGGCAATCTCTTTTTGTCTGAATAGGGCGTTATCATCGAAGTTGATCTTGGCATCCAATGCGACCACTTTGCCTGATCTGGTAAGAACCAGGGGATTGATCTCAACCAATGAGCAGTCCTTTGATATAAATAATCTGTACAGCCTGCTCATTATTGAAGAAAACTCTTTCAGCATACCCTTATCTGGCATTGGTTCAAGCGCATAGAAGAAATTTCTGGCCTGATAGGGCATAAATCCATGGGTAACATCTATGGCTTCAATCAAAACCAATTCGGGATGCTTAACAGAGACCTCTTCAATCTCCATTCCCCCTGCCTGGCTGAATATCATTGCAGGAGATTCCAGCTTTCGGTCGATAACAATACCGAGATAAAACTCTCTACCAATATCCAGCCCTTCCTCTATCAATAGTTTTCGGACCTTTTGGCCAGAAGGACCGGTCTGAGGTGTAATCAGGGGATTGGAGAGAATCTCGTGAGCTGTTCTCTCCACTTCCTCATAACTGTTAGCCAATCTTACTCCACCACCTTTTCCACGCCCACCAGCATGGATCTGGGCTTTGACTACCCAGGGAGGACCTGGCAGACTCTTTGCACCATCCACTGCCTGGCTCGGTGTAGTGGCTAATTTGCCAGATGGAACTGGTATTCCAAAGGTGCGAAAGAGATCCTTTGCCTGAAATTCGTGAACCTTCATAATCGCCTACTCCCTGTGGGTTAAGTTTGCACCAAATTTTGGCAGGGTGCGCTCATAGTTGCTAAATACAACTGACTACTGACAACGGACATTACCCGTACTCTCAAATCGAATCTTATTATCTTTTTTCAGTAATAAAATGCAAGGACAAAGGATAGGGTTTCACCTTGAAAGAAGACCCTTGTAGACAAGGTATTTAGAAACACCTACTTCTCAATTGCCCGCAGGCAGCAGAGATGTCAGCCCCCTTACTTTTTCTGATCATAACAGTATAGTTTTTCGCGATCAGCTCATCCTGAAAGGCTAGAATCCTCCCTTCATCGG
>JABXJY010000344.1 GCA_013375385.1 Desulfobacterales bacterium | reverse complement strand
GGGAGTGATGGGATACCCGAAAAAGTATCGACATCCGGCCCGAATCGCGCCCTCTCCCACTGCCTCGTTTCCTCGCATGAGGACCTTCTCTGACATCATTTAACCATCGTAGAAATCTATCTCGCCCACTCTCTCCCCCGCAAGGTGGGAGAGTTGGTTAAGAGTAGTACTGCTGTTATAGGATTATAGTTGTCTATCCATATCCCGCAAAAAAAGCGGGATGTGGATTTAGTTGAATTCTCCTCTCAGGAATTCAACTAAAAACTCTGTGCTTCTGCGAGCTCTGTGAGAGATTAAAGACCGTTCCAGGGTTATAGTGAGGCCACCCCTTCTGGGATACAGAGTTATGCAGAGACCTCATATTACCTGATTGTTTGAACGTGGCGGTATTCGCCGAACAACTCCCTCAGGACGCCGCAAATCTCTCCTAATGTGGCATAGGCCTTTACCGCCTCAATAAAGTGGGGCATAAGGCTCTCTTCACCCTCGGCCGCCCTACGCACAGCCTCGAGAGCTGATTGAACCCTTGCCTGATCCCTGGTTTTCTTGAGCGTCTGAAGCTTCTCTATCTGGCTCCTGGCATGTTCAGGTTTAGATTTAAAGAGAGCAATATCCACATCTTCTTTAACCTTGTATTCGTTCATCCCTACAACTATCCTTTTGCCCTCCTCAATCTCTTTTTGGATAGAATAGGCCCTGTTCTCAATCTCCTTCTGTACAAATCCCTTCTCTATTGCGGCTACTGCTCCACCCATATCATCAATTGTTGCAATCAGTTCCTCGATCTCGTGAATCATTTCTTTGGTGAGGGATTCTATATAATATGAGCCACCCAATGGGTCCACGGTATCCGTTACCCCGGCTTCATGTTCCAGGATCTGCTGAGTTCTGAGACTCAGACGAACCGATTTCTCAGTGGGTAGTGCCAGGGCCTCATCAAAGGAACATGCCGCAATGGATTGTGCCCCCCCGAGTACTGCGGCCAGGGCCTGGTAGGCCACCCGTACAATATTATTTTCCGGCTGTTGGGCTGTAAGGCTCACCCCTGATGTCTGTGTGTGGAAGCGAAGCATCCAGGAGCGCGGATCTTTGGCCTTAAACCGGTAACGAAGGATATCGGCCCAGACCTTTCTGGCGGCACGATACTTCGCCACCTCTTCGAAGATCTTGTTGTGGGTATTAAAAATCCAGCTTATCCTGGGGGCAAAGCTATCTACGTCCAAACCCGCCTTAAGACCCGCCTCAATATAGGCAATGGCATTGGAAAAGCTGAAGGCAATCTCCTGCACGGCTGAACAGCCTGCTTCGCGCATATGGTACCCGGCCACATTGATCATATTCCAAAGAGGGACGTGCTTGCTACAAAAGGCGAAGGTATCGGTGATGAGCCGAATAGAGGGTTTGGGAGGGAAGATATAGGTTCCCCTCACCGTGTATTCCTTCAGGATATCATTCTGTATCGTGCCCCGGAGTCTTTCAGAATGAATACCCTGGTTTTCGGCAACGGCAATATACATGGCTAACAGGATAGCGGCCGGGGCATTGATAGTCATGGAGGTAGAGATTTTATCCAGGGGGATGCCATCAAAGATAGTTTCCATATCCTGAAGAGAATCTACAGCTACACCTGCCTTTCCGACCTCTCCCTGGCTCATAGGGTGATCGGAGTCATATCCAATCTGGGTAGGGAGATCAAAGGCTATGGAGAGGCCGGTCTGCCCCTGTTCCAGCAGGTATTTGTATCGTTTGTTGGTCTCTTTCGCCGTACCAAACCCCGAATACTGCCGCATGGTCCAGGTTCGGCCCAGATACATATCGGGGTGGATACCCCGTACAAAGGGGTACTCGCCCGGAAAACCTGAATCTGAAAGGTAATTTGTATCGGTGAGGTCATCCGGCGAGTATAAGACCTCGATTGGATCAAACCAATCGGTGTAATGCCGTTCAACAGGCCTCTTGTTCAGAAGGTTTTCGGCCCAACGTCTTTTCTCATCCCGTATCTTTTCGTATCTGTCGTCCATGGTAAATCAATCCCCTCTAAAACAAAAAATGAGCTCATAGAATCCCTTTTTGCAAAAGCACTATAGGATACAAAATGCTCCTGTCCAAACGAAAAATTACTCAGGATCTTATCAACATGGTGGTGTCCCGGCGACATTCC
>JABXJY010000343.1 GCA_013375385.1 Desulfobacterales bacterium | reverse complement strand
AATGGCGTGGAGTGGTATACTCAGGTGGGTACAGAGGATAGCAAAGGGACCAAAATCTTTTCCCTTGCTGGCAAGGTGAATAATACGGGCCTGGTGGAGGTTCCCATAGGCGTGGCCATCAAAGAGGTGGTTTTTGACATCGGCGGTGGTATCCCCAAGGGAAGGAAGTTCAAGGCGGTCCAGATGGGAGGGCCATCGGGCGGTTGTGTACCTGTCCAGTATCTGAATCTTCCCATCGATTACGGCACCCTGCAGCGCATAGGGGCCATCGTGGGCTCGGGCGGCATGGTGGTTATGGATGAAAACAACTGCATGGTGGAAATCGCCCGCTTTTTCTTGAGTTTTACCCAGGCGGAATCCTGCGGGAAATGCGCTCCCTGTCGGCTGGGAACCACCCAGTTGCTGGAGATTTTGACGCGGATTACCCAGGGAGAGGGAAGGATTGAGGATATCCAGAGCATCAAGGAGTTAGGGGAAACCATAGTAGACTCATCCCTTTGCGGTCTCGGACAGACTGCTCCCAAGCCCGCCCTTTCCACCCTCAAATATTTCTTGAAGGAATATGAGGAACATATCCTGGAGCACCGATGTCCCGGGGCCACGTGTGATTCTATGGTTATTTCCGCCTGCCAGCATGCCTGTCCGGCCGGCATTGATGTACCCAATTACGTGGCTGCCATTGCCAGCGAAAAGTATGAAAAAGCGGTAGAAATCATCAGGGAGAGGAATCCCTTTCCCGCTGTATGCGGTCGTATCTGTATCCATCCCTGTGAACTGAAATGTCGGCGAGGTGAACTGGATGAGTCGGTTGCCATCCGTTCACTCAAGCGTTATGCCGCAGACTGGTATTTTGATCATATCGGTAAGGCCAAAGAGGCGTTTCCGGTGACGAAGGATCAGAAGGTGGCAGTGGTGGGTGCTGGTCCGGCAGGACTAACCTGTGCCTACTTCTTGGCTGAAATGGGGTACGGGGTGACTGTGTTTGAGAGCCAATCAGTGGCCGGGGGGATGCTGGGAATCGCGATCCCGGAATTCCGTCTCCCCCGTGAGGTGATTCAGGCAGAGGTGGACTACATTGAAAGCCGCGGCGTGGAGATCCGCTATAACTCCCCCATTGACGCCCGACATACAGTGAACGACCTTTTGAAAGAAGGTAATCACGCGGTATTTATTGCTGCCGGAGCTCAGTCCAGCAAGAGGATCGACATCCCAGGCGAAGAAGAGGGTCTGGTAGGTCTCCGCTACGGACTTCAATTTCTGACGGCCATCAGGACCGGCAAGGACATAAAACTGAAAGGAAAAGTGATAGTCTTGGGAGGAGGTAATGTAGCTATTGACGTGGCCAGAACCGCCCTCAGGGTGGGCGCCCGGGACGTTCAAATATTCTACCGGAGGACCAAGGAGGAGATGCCGGCATGGGAGAAAGACATTGATGAGGCCATTGAGGAAGGAGTAGTCATCAATCCCATGTGGGCGCCCAAACAGATCATGCATCAGGGCGGCAAGGTCACCGGAATAGAGTTTGTACGCAGCATGACCGTCTTTGATGAAGAGGGTCGTTCCTCTCTGAGCGTTGACGAGGAAGTGACCCAGAAGGTAGACGCTGACATTATCATCATTTCCATTGGCCAGGCGCCTGACATCTCCTTTCTATCCAGGGACAGCCAGCTTGAGAGGGCCCTGTGGGGCAGTCTTGTGGTAGATGAAAACAGTCTGGCTACCAATGTCCCGAGTGTTTTTGCCGGGGGCGATTTTACGACAGGCCCAAGCGTTGTCATCAACGCTATTGCCTTAGGCAGGAGGGCGGCGCTAGCCATTGACAAATACCTCAAAGGGGAAAAGGGAAGAGTGGAGATCGTGGATGAAAAGACCGCCATGAGAGAGGATATCGGTCTAGCCCTGGATAAGGAGACTACCGAGGAACAGCCACGGGTGAAGATCCAACTTGAGAAGCCGGAAGAAAGGATAAAGGACTTTCGGGAGGTGGAGAAAGGATTCGCCAAGGATGATGCCTACCGAGAGGCCATGAGATGCCTCAGGTGTGACTTAGAGGAAAAATAGGAGAATAGGAATGATAAGATCTATTACGAGGCAAAAATCAGAGGAGGAGGTTGACCGTCTCCTGGATGGATCCGGAAGGGTTTTCATCATCGGGTGCGGGACATGTACTA
>JABXJY010000342.1 GCA_013375385.1 Desulfobacterales bacterium | reverse complement strand
TATGACTGAAGAGAGCAAAAAGTTTTTGTATTGAGGCCTTTACCTATGAAAGTGCTCAGGTTCATTGACGAAAACTTTGAAAAAATCCTATCCAGCTTCTTTCTCTTTTCTATGGTTGTTCTGCTGTCGGCCGTTGTCTTCTTCCGTTTCGTCCTGGATAGAGGTCTTGCCTTTGCAGAGGAGTTGGACAGAATGGCCTTCGTCTGGATGGTCTATACGGCTGCGGCCTTTGCTGCACAGAGAGGAGCGCACATCAGATTGGAGGCCGTCGGTCTCCTTCTACCTAAAAAACTAAACCACTACATGAGGTATTTTGCTGATTTATTATGGGTGGGCTTCAATCTCATTATTATAAGAGAGGGAATCAATGTGGTGTCCAGCATGTTCAAATACCGCTATGAATCTCCTGCCATGGGGTGGTCTATGGCTTACGTCTACACCGTTGTTCCCATCAGTTTCACCCTGATGACCTTTCGCATTATCCAGAGACACATCCGTGAGATTCGCCAATTAAGAAAGGCCACGAGCAGTAACACGGGAGGCCAATGACGTGGTAGAGGTGCTTTTCATCACGCTGATTGTCTGCCTGCTTCTCGGAGTCCCGATTGTGATGAGCATCGGGATCGCCACCTTCGCCGCCCTGCAGCTTACGGATATTCCCCTTGCCATCCTTGCCAAGGCCATCTACACGGCCACAGATAAGTTTCCCCTGCATGCGGTCCCCCTTTTTATCCTCGCCGGGGCTCTCATGGAAACAGCAGGGATGTCCGAGCAGGTTGTGGATGTCCTAGAGAGTATGCTCGGCCGGATGAGGGGGGGATTGGCGATGGCTGTGGTTATCGGCTGTATGTTCTTTGGAGCCATGTCCGGTTCGGGACCCGCAACCGCTGCTGCCATAGGGTTTATCATGATCCCCGCGCTGGCGAATCGCGGATATGATAAGGGATATGCGGCCGCGCTGACAAGTTCTGCCGGTACCTTGGGGATATTGATCCCCCCCAGCAATCCTATGATCGTCTATGGGGTGGTCTCCCAGGCTTCAATCGTAGGACTTTTCATTGCAGGTATCGTACCCGGAATATTTGTCACCTCCACCATGATCCTCATATCCTATGTCATCTGCACTCGAAGAAATTACGGGGTAAAGACCGAAAAGCCGAACCTCAGGGAGCTCTTCCGCATATCCTGGAAATCCAAGTGGTCCCTGATGGCTCCCATGATCATCTTGGGAGGGATTTATGGTGGGGTCTTCACCCCTGTTGAGGCCTCTGTGATAGCAGTGAACTACGCGGTGTTTGTGGGCCTTTTTATCACGAAGAAATTGAACATGCAGATTATCTATGACTGTTTTTCTAGAACAACCATCATATCAGGCTCCATGATTATATTGATAGGTCTTTCCACCTCCTTCGGGGAACTGCTCACGCTCTATCAAGTGCCCCAGCAGATTGCTGCGATGCTCGGCGCCATCAGCTCAAACGTCAAAATAATTTATCTGATCATTATCGCCTTCCTGATCGTACTGGGCACATTTATGGATACCATGGCTACCATTATTATCCTCACGCCCATATTGCTCCCGGTGATGGTGAAGCTCGGGGTCCATCCCATTCATTTCGGAGTAATATTTGTTGTCACCAATGAGATTGCATTCTTGACGCCTCCGGTTGGTGCCAACCTTTTCGCCATGACTGGGGTCACCAAGCTCCCCATCGAACAGATTGCCAGGGAGGAGATCCCCTTCATCATAGGACTGATCTTTGCCGTTATCGTGCTGGCATGGTATCCCAAGATTGCCATGTTTTTGCCTCGCTTCATGGGGTATGCCTTTTGATGCCAGGCTGAAGCGATGGTTAGAAGGGAGGAAAGGAATGAACATTTTTGATCTCACAGGAGAGGTAGCTATCGTTACCGGTGGGAACCAGGGTATCGGCTATGCCATTTCAAAAGGGCTCGCTCAGGCTGGCGCTACGGTTGTGATTGCCGATATCAATGGCGACAAGGCGGTGAAAGCAGCCGAATCCCTGAAGGCGGAAGGGTTACATGCCTCGGCCATCAGGGTCGACGTAACAAAACTGCCCTCTCTGGCCTCCTTAGTTTCAGAGGTGATGGCCGAGAACGGGAAAATTGATATCCTGGTCAATAGTGCCGGTGTTATTGTAAGAAGGCAG
>JABXJY010000086.1:6954-9564 GCA_013375385.1 Desulfobacterales bacterium | reverse complement strand
GGATTTAACAGGGCGGGCATCGTAACCGTAACCAATAAATGTTGTTGACGCGGGTATCCAAAGCATAATCCTGTAATCTTAGTGTCTTAGTGGCTGAGTAGCTGGAATTTCTTAAAAAGAAGGAGGGATGATCATGTGGGATAAATCAAAATGCGATCTATGCGGGGACTGTTTGGTACGCTGTCAATATGTGGACTACGATAGAGACAAGGCAGTTCAACAGATAACCGATCTTATAGATGGAAAACCTGCCGAAATCCTCAGGGAGTGCGTAACCTGTTGTGCCTGTAACGAGTACTGCCCCACCGGGGCAAATCCATTTGATCTGATAAACCGGATGCAGGAGGAAAACAAATCCCTGCCCATACCGGAAAAGATGGTAAAATTTATGGAAGCCGGTGGAACCCTCCCCACCGAGCTTATCAGGGGCGATGAGTCCAAACCGGCCCTTTCCCTGTGTGTTATGGAACGGCCCCTTCCCGACGGTGCCCTGGATGGGCAGATGTTTGAGGGGATGACTGTAGCTAAGGGTGGCGACTATTTTTGCTATCTCGGCTTCGTTCACATAGGCATGGCCAGCCCCCTGGAAGAGAATGCCCGGAGGTTTGTGGACCAGCTTGCGGCTATCGGTTCTAAGGAGATCGTCTTTGTACACGATGATTGCTACTCTATGCTGTCTAAGATGAAAGAATACGATATCCATGTCCCATTCAAGGCCATCCATATAATTGAATACCTGAGGGACTACCTGAAGAACCACAAAGAAGCCATAAGACCTTTAAAAAGGAAGATAGCCTACCAGAGACCATGCGCCTCGAGGTATTCGCCGCAAATGGATCCTGTCCTGGATGATTTGTTTGATCTTATCGGTGCAGAAAGAGTGGATAGGAAGCACGACAGGGAAGAGGCCCTCTGTTGCATGGGCATGGTTGCACGACTCGATCCTGAGAGGGGTAAACGGTTTCAGGACATGAACCTGAGCGATGCCGTCGATGCCGGCGCTGAGGCCATAGTCTTCCTGTGTCCCTTGTGTCAGGTTTCTCTGAGCAAACAGGCCGAGGAGCGAGGACTGAAGCCAATTTTTATGACCGAGCTCTGCAGGATGGCCCTGGGAGAGATGGCTTTCCCTGGCTAAGTCAAGTTGCCGCAGCCAGACACCATCCCTCAAAATTCAATCCCCTTTCTGGCGCGAATCCCTTTGTGAAACGGGTGCTTGATCTCCTTCATCTCAAATACAGCCGATGCATGTTCCATCATCTCCAGATGGGCATTCCGGCCACTCAGGATTATATGCAGGCTCCTGGGTTTCAGGAACATCATTTCTCTCACCCTATCCGGATGAACAAGGCCTAACTGTGTTGCTACATTAATCTCATCCAGGATAATCAAGCCATACCTGAGAGAGAATATCTCCCTTAAACAGGCCTCCCAGGCGCCTCTTGCAGCCTCCTTATGTTTCTTGGATGGCTTGGAAGATCCCAAGATAAAACCCTCACCCATACTCTTGATCTGGAGATTCGGAAATCTCTCAATGGCAATAATCTCTCCATAGGCCCGGGGCGATTTTATGAACTGTAATACGCTTGACGGGATTCCAGTGGTGGCAAAGAACATGGCCATTCCCAGGCAATAAGTGGTCTTTCCCTTACCGTTTCCGGTAATTACCCCCACACATCCCTCCTGATTGCTCCCATCAATCCTCCGGGACCATTCTTCCCTACTGTGCTCAATCATCTCGGTTACGAGATCGGCCTGTTCAATAATCTCACCCCTTGCATTTCTTCCGGTCAAGACCAATTCCACGGTGGCAGGTTTTCTCTTTATTAAGTCGATGATGGTGCTCACGGGAATAATACCCATATCAATGACCTGGTTAATCTCCTCAAGGATAATGATATCAAAAGCGCCGCCAAAAAGTACCTCCCGAACATGTTCAAGGGACTCACTAATCGTATCTCTGTCCCTGGCATGCAAATCTTCGTCAGGAGGTATATGTTTTAGAGGTACGCGCTCGACCACTATGTTAGGCTTAAGAAAGGAAAGCGCCCTATCCTCTGTATCCACGTACGGGTGGGGAAGAAAGCCCATCATGAATGTGCGCAGATTCTGCCCCGTAGCCCTAAGACTAAGGCCTATATGGGCAAGATTCATCTCCCTTGTTTTCCCTGTATAAACCTGGACCAATCCCTGGTTGAGCATCTGCCTGCCGAATCTTGAGGCCCTCTGTAGTTGTAAACCTTCGGCTGTCAAGCTCTAAGCTAAGAGCTAAATATTGAGTGCTTGACGCTTACAGAATCTATAACATTTTCTTTCTTTGCACACAATTCTTTAGCCCCTTTCATTGACATGAATTTGTTAATCAGTTAATAAATGAGAGCATTCAGAGTATTTATATTTGGAGACAGGAACCTAATGGAAAAAAGCGATAGTCTCGGTCTGGTTCAGGTTTACACGGGGGGTGGAAAGGGAAAGACAACTGCCGCCCTTGGTCTGGCTATGAGGGCTGCCGGTCATAACCTCAAGATCGCTATTATTCACTTTATGAAGATATGGGATTATGGAGAGATAAAAAGCCTGAGGAAGCTTGGGATTGATCTTTTTCGCTATGGA
>JABXJY010000086.1:0-6854 GCA_013375385.1 Desulfobacterales bacterium | reverse complement strand
TTCACTTTATGAAGATATGGGATTATGGAGAGATAAAAAGCCTGAGGAAGCTTGGGATTGATCTTTTTCGCTATGGAACAACAGAGCTTGTTGATCCCAAGAATCCATCACCTATTGACCTTGAGCAGGCCAGTAAAGCACTATCAAAGGCTGAAGAGCTTATAGAAAAAGCTGCTTACGATGTCCTCATCTTAGATGAGATCACCGTGGCTGTTGATTTCAATCTGATACCTTTGAAAAGGGTGGTTGATCTTTTAGATAAAAAATCAGATAATCTAGAACTGGTTCTTACCGGCCGAAACTGCCCTCAGGAGCTCATCGAAAGGGCTGACCTTGTCTCCGTCATGGAGGAGATCAAGCACCCTTTTCAGAAGGGACTAGAGGCGAGAAAGGGAATTGAGTTTTAATTAAAGGAGGCTAGACTAAATGTTCATCACAATGTTGAGAAGGCACACGAAAGGTATCATGATTAAGGTAATGGTTGGCCTCATTGCCGTTGTCTTTATCTTTTGGGGTATATATTCGTTCCGACAAAGGCCTGGTTCAAAGATTGCCTATGTGAATGGTGATCTGATCACAGGGCAGGAATATGAGACAGTCTACCGCGATATGCTGGAGGCATTACAGAAACAGTACAGGAATTACTGGAATGATAATCTTATAAAGGTATTTCAACTCAGACAAAGGGCCCTGGATACCCTGATAAATAAGAGACTGATCAGCCAGGAGGCTGGTAGGCTCGGCCTAAGGATTACGGATGATGATGTAGCTGATGCCATCCTTACGTACCCTGCCTTTCAGGTGAATGGTGAGTTTGATGAGGGGAGGTATAGGTCTCTGTTGAGCTATAATAGAATGGAACCAGCTGAATTTGAATCAGGGATAAGATCAGAATTGTTAGGGCAAAAGATCGCTCACCTTATCAAATGCTTTTTCCCTCTAACAGACATGGAGGTCATGGATTATTACACCTATCAAAAAGAAAAGATCAATATTGCCTTTGTCTCGTTCAATCCACAGGATTTTAAAGGAAAAATCCAGGTGAATGAAACCGAGAAGCAGGAGTATTTTGAGGAAAATAAGGAAAAATACAGGATTTCAGAAAGGATAAAAATAGCCTACCTTACCCTCGACCCATCCGATTTTGTAGATAAGGTGCCCGTTGAAGAAAAGGAGATATCAGACTTTTATGAACTAAATCAAGAAAGCTTTAAAGATCCAAAACAGATTAAAGCACGGCACATCCTTTTTAAGGTATCGCCCGACGCATCAAAACCTAAAGAGACAGAGGCAAAAGATAAGGCACTTGCTATCCTGAAAAAGGCAAGAGATGGAGAGGATTTTTCAGCACTGGCCAGGGAACATTCTCAAGACCCTAATGCCACAAAAGGGGGAGATCTTGGCTATTTCAAGAAAGGTGAACTCGCTCAACCCCTTGAAGAGCTCGCCTTTACCCTTGAGCCAGGAGAGATAGGTGGACCTGTAAGAACCCGGTTTGGCTGGCATATAATCAAGGTAGATGCCATCAAGGATGCTGCTGTTAAGCCCTTTGCCGATGTCCGGGATCAAATAGTATCAACCCTAAAAAAGGATATAAGCCGAGACATGGCACATGAAAGGGCCCTGAGTTTGATCGATCAGATGCCATACAATATTGATTTAGCCACCTATGCAGCCCAACATGGGCTTAAGGCAAATGAGAGCGATTATTTTCCTAGAGATGGAACCATTCCAGGATTGGGAGCGGATGAAAGGCTTAAGAGCTCTATAAACTCGTTAGATAACGGGAAGGTGAGTGAGGTCATCGAACATGAAGGTAAATTCTATATCATCCAGGTTGTTGACAGTAAGGATTCCTATATTCCGAAAATAAGCGAGGTCTCTGATCAATTGCACAAGGATTTCATAGACCATCAGTCTCTTGTTGTCGCCAAAAAGGAGGCTGAGGCCTATCTTGAGGAATTGAAAGGGGGTGCTCGGTGGTCTGAACTGGCTAAAAAGAAAGACCTCAAGACAGATGAGACAGGCTTCTTTAGCAGAGGGGAGAATATCCCCAAAATCGGTTACGTACCATCACTGTTTGAGGCCGCCTTTTCCCTCTCATCCCAAAACAAATACCCGGATCAGGTCTTTGAGGTAAACAAAAAGGTTTATGTCATTAAATGGATCGATAGAAAAGGCATTAACAGAGAGGATTTTGACAAAGAAAAGAAGGCCTTTCAACAGGCACTTCTTGTAACAAAGGAGCGGAGGATATCCGATGTCTGGCTTGAATCCCTCAAAGACAAGGCAGAGATAAAGATTGTAACCCCTCTCGAATGAACCCCGTTAGAAGGGCGGGGCTTTAAGCGCCGCACTCAATGAGGAATTGAAATTTTATTCATCTCCCCCATAAACGGGTGAGCTTTCTAACGGGGTGAAAAAATAGCCCACGTATTGATCGCTTTTTTCATTGACATACTCCGCAGATAAATGCTTACTTCCCGTGGCTCGTATCATGGTAAACAAAAGAAGGAGAGGTAAAAGGTGAAGCTCTCAAAGAAGACTCTCGTGGTATCAATGATCGTATCCCTTGTTCTTCCTACTATCTACCTTGCTGGCGCCCAGGCACGGGACGTTGCCGAAAGCTCCTATCATGGGCAACTAGGAAAAAGTCCGGCCCTTGGCGGTTGGGGTAATGGTCTTGGGATGTTGGAGAAGTGGGGAGCGTTCAATAATTTTAGCTTTGAAAAACAGGGTAGGATTAAGGGGTTCAATAGAAAGTGTGGTGAATGTCATGTCTCCACCTATAGAGATCCTGCAACCGGAAAGACTGACTGTCGACTCTGCCATGAGACCAAAGATGGTAAGGGGAGACCAACCATAGCCCAATGCGCAAGGTGTCATAGTCCTTACGGCGCGCTCAAGAGGGGAGATGTATTTGACGAAGAGCATGATATCCATATGGCAGTAGGAATGAGATGCCACGATTGTCATGAGAGACTGTCAGATCCCCGTAGCGATCACCAGCTTGCCAAAGGATATGCCATTGATACAACAGAGGACACAATGGAAGGGACCCTTTCCTGCATGAAATGCCACGAAGAAAAGCCCCACTACAAAGCCGATGAAGGTGAAATCCTGGACAGCAAACACGTTAATAATATCGCATGCGCAACCTGCCATACCGGCCGGAGACCGGGAGAGGCCATAGAGACCAGAAGCTGGAATAAATTTACGAAAGATGGCAAACCGGTAACAAAGAAACGGGCGCCTGGATGGATCCCGAAACATAAGTGGTATATTGGAAAGAAATTAGGCCATCTTCCTATCTTAGGGGCCACAGATCTCATGGCCAAAATCTATCCCTTTAATGTGGTCAAGATAACATGGTTTATCGAAAGAGGTGATGCAGCACTTGACGATGTTATTACTGTCCCTGAGGTCAAGGCAGCAGATGCCGATAAAGATGGAGAGACTACCGTTGAGGAGATGCGAAAATACAAGAAAGGAAAATATAAGGATGCCACATTGGTTACCAAGGAGTTCAATTACAGCGTGACCCACTCCATTGTTCCGAGTGAACAGGCCTTCAGCTGTGAAGACTGCCATGGAGACAGTGCCAAAGTGCTCACCTGGAAAGAGCTCGGATATGATGGTGACCCCTACGAGTGATTAATAGCCTGCCTCCATCTTCTAAACCCAGCAGCCCTCCCTCTTTAAGAGTGAAGGGCATTTCCATGTGCCACTCATGAGAAAAGACGACAAAAATAAGGAAGGTCTCATGCCTGAAAAACTTCTGAGCATGACGCAAAAGGAAATGAGAGAGCTGGGATATAAAGTAGTAGACACTCTAATAGAACATTTTGTGACATTGGAGGATAAGCCGGTTACCAGAACGGCAAACCGCGCCGCGATGGACCATGAATTTCAAAAGGGCTTTCCGCAAAAAGGTGGTTCCGTTGATGAAGTCCTTACCGAGGTAAGGGAGCGAATCTTCACTAACATTATGCATCTTGACCATCCGAGGTTTTTCGCATTTGTACCCAGTCCGAGTAATTTTGTCAGTGTGATGGCAGAAGCTCTGATCGCAGGACATAATGCCTTTGCAGGTACATGGTTGGAAGCTGCTGGTCCCGGTCAGATTGAGCTCAACACCATTGATTGGCTTTGTCAGCTCATTGGTTTACCCCCATCGGCAGGCGGCTTGTTTGTGAGCGGCGGCTCAGTGGCCAATCTAACCGCCCTGGCAGTTGCTCGAAATGTTCGGCTTGGAAACCGTATGGCCGATGCTGCTATTTACTTCTCAGATCAAACGCATTCATCTGTAGAAAGGGCGTTACGGGTCCTTGGTTTTAGTCAGGAGCAGATGCGGAAGCTCCCGTCAGATGATCTATTTCGGCTTGATTTACAGGACCTAGAAGATGCTGTTCTTGAAGATCGAGCTCTTGGAAGGCAACCATTCTGTGTGGTAGCCAACGCCGGTACAACGAACACAGGAGCAGTTGACCCCCTTCCAGCTTTGGCTGAGCTTTGCACCCGCGAAAAGTTGTGGCTACATGCCGACGGAGCTTACGGTGCTGCAGCCTTTATGTGCGAGCATGGAAAGGAAATTCTGAATGGGCTGGAGTCAGTTCATTCGTTGTCTTTGGACCCTCACAAATGGTTATTTCAGCCCTATGAGATTGGCTGTGTGCTGGTTCGAGATGCCAGACACCTGAAAGATACTTTTCGCATTCTACCAGAATATCTAAGAGACGTTGAACAGACTGAAGAGCAGATCAATTTTTGCGACTGCGGGATTCAACTCACCCGTAGTTTTCGGGCACTTAAGTTGTGGATGGCTCTAAGAATCTTTGGGGCTGAGGAATTTTCCAGTGCCGTTGCGAAAGGATTTTACCTTGCAGAATATGCTCAAGGGATCTTGGAGTCCTTTAAAGAATTTGAGATTGTTACTCCCGCTCACATGGCAATTGTGACCTTTCGTTATGTCGCTCCTGGATTGTCCGAACAACAGATTGATGATATTAATGAGAAGATCGTCAATAGTATAATCCAGCACGGCTTTGCTATGATAAGTTCAACAACATTAAGGGGTCGCACGGTTTTGAGAATGTGTACGATAAACCCTCGGACTACAGAGGAAGATATTAAGCAAACCATTGAATTGATCAAAGGATGTGGAGATCGTCTTTCCCCGAGTTCTTACTAAGGAGAGCAATATATTGTTTGCATTTCTGCGTGTTATGGGACTTTTCTTTCGTTTCGAGCCTCCCGGCCTGGTCTTTTCAGTGACTTATCCATGGGGGAGTTTTGCCCCCTCCGCATTCTCCCGACAAGTCGGGAGCTGCGGCTTCCCCCACAGATAAGTCACGAAAAGGACGGCGGCCTCCCGGCAGTCACTTCAGAAAAGCCCCATAACCCTCGCGCTTCTTGGCATGCCATGTAAACAATTTGATGCTGCGAGTAGTAAGGGAGGATAGAAATGCTCGAACCGGGAACGCCAATCGAAATGACCAAGGGATATAAGGGAGTAAAGGGCACGGTCATAGAAAGGACCGAATCCGAATATGAACTCTATGTCCTGAAGCTGGAGAACGGGATTCATCTGGTTGCGGGACCCACAGCCTTTGTTCCTCTGGCAAAGGGAAACGCTGAGACAGGTTAGGCCGCAAGGAAAGCGGAAAGGGGGATATCCTATGGTCTCGCTTTCAAGAAAGAAGTGAAAAGATGATTCGGTACGAACCGGCTGAGGATATCGGCGCAAGGATAAGGGACATCCTTTGTACACTCAAAATGACCCACGTAGATGAGGCCAGGGTAGCCTGCGTAAGGAGTACAGGTTCTAACAGCAAGAGAGCAATTGCCCGCTGTCATGGACTCTCCAGAATCATGCAGCTGGCCCTCAACCAGAAGCCACATTATGTCATTGAGGTTGTCTCTGAAAGGTTTGATAAGCTCAGCAAGGAAGAGCAGACCAAGGTGCTGATCCATGAACTCATGCATATTCCCCATTCCTTTGGAGGTGGCTTCAGGACCCACAAGCCCTATGTGACGCAGAGGATGGTTGAGCGAATGTACAAGAGATTTGTGAGGGATGGGGTTCCCTAGAGCCAGGGATTTGTCCTTCTTTCAACCTCAATAGTGGAAGAAGGTGTAACTCCATAGTCATGCCCAGGCCAGACAATCGTTTCCCCAGGAAGGGTGACAACTCTTTCCTTTATGGACTTCATAAACTGGCTCATGGATGCAGCAGGTAAATCTGTCCGCCCTATGCCACCGACAAACAAGGTATCCCCGGTAAAAAGGTTGCCGTCTCCGAGAAGGCATATGCCACCAGGGCTGTGTCCCGGAGTATGGATGACCCTGAGAGAAACATCACCCACCACAATCTGGTCACCATCCTTTACGGTTATGTCAGCAGGAGGTGAAGGAGTAAAACCCCACTGGCGAGCCATTTCCTGCCCCTGCGCTGAACTTAACATCTGATCATCCAGTTCGTGCATGATGATTTTTGCCCCTGTAAGGGCCTTGACTTTGGCGTTGCCGCAGATATGATCCGGATGCCCGTGGGTATTCACAATATATTTCAAATCCAGATCTTTTTCTCTAATCCTCCCAACAACCCGATCCTCATCTCCGGCCGGATCAATGACCAGGGCCTCTCTGGACCTGGGACAGGCCACCAAATAGCAAAATACATCCATAAATCCGACTTTCATCTGTTCAATGTCCATACATATCTCCTTACCCCGCAGTTACTGAATTGCTTGAGTTGATGCGTATTCCCCTTTTGGTCAAGGGAGTATAGAAGAGAGGAGCCTGCGCGTCAAGCAGGAAACCGGCTCAGCCTACGGCAGTTCAAAGCTATCCGT
>JABXJY010000341.1 GCA_013375385.1 Desulfobacterales bacterium | reverse complement strand
TACAGAAAATGGAACAGGATGGGTCAAGAAAATCAGTTAGGTTTACTAATCATACAATACAACTTCCTGAAAGTCCCCAAAACTTTAAGGATCCCATGAAGGCACCAGAGGAGATGAGTTTTTGGGAGCTCAGACAATACACGAGAAAAATAAGGGAAGAGGGGTATGATTCAACAAGATGCCAGGTAGACCTTTATATTAAAATAGCCTTTCCCTTTATCTGTCCTATACTCACTCTAGTGGGAATTCCGCTCGCCCTGAGGAGGAAAAAAGGCGGAATTCCCCTTAGCATTACCATTGGCATCGGTCTCAGCTTTCTCTACCTCCTGACATTTGGCCTATCACGGTCCCTGGCCATCTCCGGGGCCTTACCCCCTCTCTTGGGTGCATGGATAACGAACCTTCTTTTCTCACTCTTCGGTGTTTGCCTTATGCTGGTGGAAGAGATTTGAGGAAAGACTTCAGGATGAAGGAATATTCGCCTCTAAGGCCATTGCAATCTTCTTCTTGAGCTCCGTCAAGTCAAAAGACTTAATAACGTAGAAGTCCGCCGCAACGGATTTGATGTCCTCTTTGAAGGTATCGTAGGCGGTGCAGAGTATCACAGGCAAGTTGTAAAACTTGCTCCTAATCTCCTGTAATAGGTCCAGACCATTATAGTCAGCCATCTTTATATCCAGTATAACCAGATCGGGCCTTTCTTCATCTATCCTTTCCATCAATTTATACCCATCTGCGGCTGTGATAACCTCATAACCGGCCTCACTTAACTCCTCAGAGTAAAGCATCCTGATATGCTCTTCGTCATCAACGACTAATAGTTTGGCCATGGGTAATCCCCCTCAGAAAATCGACCAAATTACGAGACTATGCAGTCGGTTTCTCGTTCCAGCGCTGGATCAAGACGCCCTTGGAGGCCTCAAATTGTATACACTCTTCTTCAATGAACTCCTCAGACTCCCCTATAGACATCCTCTCCGTCTTCTTAACATAAGAAAGGGTCTTACCGAGATACAGGGGGACAAGGGAGTCCAGAAGTTCATCACCACTCCATAATCTGTCTTTGTAGGCAACAGCAAAATCGATCAGGACATTGATCCAGAGGTGGGTGGGAAAGTCAAATCGCTCTTGATCCATTTCCCTTATCTCCCGTAATTTACCGACTGTTTCCTTTGAAAGCACAGTCTCCCAGATATGACCATAAGTACTAAAGCCCCCCTGAAACTTTCGAAACAGTATTTCGTCATTAACCGCAACGGGTGGCGGCATCTCGGTTTCCCCTAGGCCAAAACCAAAGATCGCAGTGGGCTTACTCCATTTTACCTGGCTCCAGAACGGATAGAATTTTATCATCATATCAAAGATAGTTCCCACCACCTGTCTAAACATGGGGCCGAGATCCGAGCCCGGGTCCTTGGGACGGTGAATCTTGGGCCTGCCCATAAAGGCCTGGCAAATCGGAATATTCTGGTTCATGGCAAGGGTAGTCATCCAGACATCAATACCAAAATTAGCTACGCCATCTGACCAAGTATCACTGTGAAAGTAGGTCCGGGCCAGTTTTCCACAAAAGCCAAAATCGCCGCCTATGGGCTGTCTGACCCTCCTTCCATAGAGGGAACGTATCAATGGATACGCGATGGAGTTTGTTATGGTGCCATCATATTTATGCCTCACATAAAGGGGTACGACATACCCAAAATCCTGGAACAGGGGCTCCCCTAAGTGCCTTATCCATTTCGGCGTGATACTCTTTAAATCAGCATCAACTACCACCACTGCCTTAGCGTGAAGATCAACGACCTTCTTGAACAGGTTCCTAAAATTGTTCCCTTTGCCCCGAATACCAGGTTCTGTAGATAGGTATATCTTTGGCGTACGAGTTTTTATGCCCAGAAATACCTCTTTTGTGCCGTCGTTAGAGTTATTATCGCAGTTTATGATTACTGATTCCATGTTACCGAAGAATAACTGTATGCCCTGATCCGCCTGCTGTACGGGAAAGGCAATTGAATCTGCCTCATTGTAAGACGGTATTGCTACAACAAACGCCGCTTTCTTTATATTTTCAGGATTGACCTCAGGCTCAAACATCTCTCAACCTCTCCAACTATCTGAGGAACAGCACAAAGCCATATAGGAATAATCTTTGTATATCCGAAGACTACACCAAAATCAACCC
>JABXJY010000085.1 GCA_013375385.1 Desulfobacterales bacterium | reverse complement strand
CCTCTACCACCAGCATTATGCCCTCCGGGGGGAAAACAATGTCGGTGAAAAGGGGGCAAACTTTATCGGTGGTAACAACCTGTCAAGTCCATCAATTCAAATGGTCCCATGGGATAATTGAGACCATTTTTGACTGCCTTGTCCACATCCTCAATAGAGGCAATACCTTCCTCCACAATCTTGACAGCCTCAAGAAAATGAGGCATCAATATCCTGTTGACTATGAAACCGGGTGAATCCTTCTTCACTTCCACGGTCACCTTTCCCATTTTCTGTGCTAATTGGGTAGTAGTCTGTATAGTCTCGTCACTCGTTGAATACCCCCTGATTACTTCCACCAGTCTCATGAGGGGAACAGGATTAAAGAAATGCATCCCGCAGACCTTATCAGGTCTCTTAGTGCTCGCTCCTATCTCTGTAATAGACATTGATGATGTATTGGTAGCCAGGATAACATCAGGCCTGCACAATTCATCTAATTCCTTAAAAACCTTCTTTTTGACATCCAAATCTTCAAAGACGGCCTCTATAAGAAAGTCAGCGTCCTTCAAATCGGCCATATCCGTGGTAGGCTTTATGCGGCCAATAATGGCGTCTTTTTCCTTGCTATCCATCTTCCCCTTTTCTACGCTTCTGCCAAGAAAACCCTCTATCTTCTTCATGCCTCCTTCTACAAACCTCATCTCAACATCTCTCATCACAACATCGCAGCCTATCTGGGCCGCTACCTGAGCAATACCATTCCCCATTGCTCCTGCCCCAACAACGCCTATTTTCTTAAGCTCCATAGTCCCTCCTTTCTTAACTGTTATCACTAAAGATGCAAGTTATACCTTAACGCTCCCAAATAACCGAGTTGCTTCTACCATATTTACAAATGGATAACAATATATTTGATTTAATCTAATCACCCATCAGCTTTCTGACCCTGCTGTCAAGGTAACTGCACAGGTTCTCAGAGTTCTCTGGGGACCACCCCAGAGATTGTCTCCAGACATCGTCGCTTTCCATACACAGATACAGGCCTAAATCGTGATGCCATTTATCTAATCGTTCCGATAGCTTACCATACATTTCTACCCTGATGGGCTTGAAATATCGGAATTTTCCATCTAAGCCGGCGACAAATTCACCATCAAAGATATTAGTGCCCGGAAATCGTCTCTTGATAGCCCGTTTGAGACTTGGCATATATCTAAAGGAGCCCAGGCTTATCCAAATAACAGACTCCGGGGCAATGTACCGCTCTAAAAGCTGGACTGTCTGTTCGTATCCAGCTTCCCATCCTGGATAGTATAGGAGAGGATCAAAATGAAAGCCCAGGAAAAATCCGGCTTTCTGGCATTCTTGTGCAGCAAGAATTCTCCTCTTCAGAGTCGCGGTCTTGTGCTCTTCATTGGCAATTATACGAGGGGTATTTAATGACCATGCAACAACTATCGCTTTTCTGTACCTGCTTGCAATGAGACTTTTGATAGAAGAGGTCTTTGTCTTTAGCTCCAGGACGCAGTTCTTCCTGCGGGAAAAGAAAGGGAGTAGGAAATCCGTCCACCCTGTAAGAAAATCAAGGGAGAGGCTATCGGTGAACTCTCCGGTGCCAATCCTGAATATCCTGTCAGGGGAGCTATCAATAATATCACCTATAACATCAAGATTTTCTTGTAGGTTACTGAATATTCTCAATGATGGCTGATTAACATATGATTGAAGATAGCAGTAGCTACAGTCCAGTGGACAGTTACTACCCACATTTAAGATCTTGTAACCACAGCAGATGTATCGCTTCGTACCGGGGCATGGCTTGAGAAATTCTCCCTTAAAGTGAATGATCCTGAGCGATTCCTTGTCCATCTCTTCAATATTCTCGCATGGGGCCAATTCATATGGTTCAACATGCTCTCTCGGCGCATTCGGTAACTCATCAAGTACCCTTTTTGTAAGGGAGTCACTTTCAGCCCCCCTTTCAATTAAGATTCGCCTGATTCTGAATCCCTTCATCTGTGCTCTGTACCTTTCCAAAACTCGGTGACCTTTTCTAACCCAGATAAATGCGATAATTCTGCTACCTTCTCTTTCAGCTCTCCGCCTTTTGTAAAGACTATTTCAAGCTTGTAGTCAATCCCCTCAAAAGAAGGTGCGGGAATTATATTAACCCCTGAAGGAAGAGAAAGACCAGAAAGACCTTTTTTGAACAATTTTTCAGCCTCCACAAGGGATGGAAATCGCCTGGCTCTCAGGATCTTGACTATTGACTTCACCTTCTGGGGATTATTTACTCTTTCATTGTCTAAGACCCCCACAATCTCCCCTTCATCGATAACATCTTTTGCTGAGCGCCCTTCCCTGCTGGCAATTTCTACGATCCACTGGGCAGCTTCCCACTGTTGATTGAAGCTCCATTTTAAGGACGTAAATAGATCATTCATCCTGAGCCGATCATCTCTACCAAGACTCCCCATCAAGGCGGCTACCCTCGGTGATAACCTTTCCATGGCCACAGAAATCCTTATTGCCTCTTCTAGCTCCTCTAAACCTAAGAATTGTTCTAACGTTTGTCTGTTTGAAGGGATTCCGAGAATGGGCACGAAATTGGCTAATACTTCTTCCTTTTCAAGGAAACGGGTTAACCTTTTTAAAACCATCCCTTTTTCAACACTATTCAGGCGGCGATGAACGAGGTTATCCTGTAAATTAAGCAGCAATGCCTCAAAGGGAGGAAAATCATCTGGTAGGATCTGGCACACTGTATCTGACCAGCCCAACTCCCTTACGGCCAGCAATCTTCGATATCCGACAACCACCGTAAAGTGGCTATCTGAGTTCCTAAGCAGATACGGGGGATTGAGAACACCAAATCTGTCTATTGAGGCCTTCAATGGTTCCAGATCAAAACTAAAGCTCATACAGAATGGGCCTGGGTTCAAATCAATATCTGAAATATCTACCCGTAATGGGCTGCCTTGTAATGGTTTTCTTTTCATTATTATCACCTGTAAAAAAGATCTCTCCCTACCTCAACGGGTCACATTTAAGCACAACTTTCAAAGGGGATACAATTCCTTTTTCCTCACGCAGCTCTTTTTCCTTCCTCCTTTTTCCTCTTGACAGATTGAGTTCTGGGAAATAGTGTCGACAATGTCACTATCCATATAAGGAGACGGAATGCGACTGCTAGAATACGAATCAAAAGAGATTCTGGCGAAAAAGGGTATTCCCACACCAGCTGGCGTTCTAGTTTACAGCCCTGGGACTATTTCCCTCCCTCCCCCGGTCGTCATCAAAGCCCAGATTCCTATTGGAGGTCGTCAAAAGGCAGGAGGAGTTGTGGAAGCCCTGGATCAAAAGGAGGCCGAATATAAGGTCGAGCAAATGCTTTCTCGTACCGTTCGAGACTATCGTGTGAATAAGGTCTTGGTGGAGGAAAAGCTGGATACTGCCCAGGAATTCTATTTAGGGATAACCTATGATACCGTGGCTAAGGAACCTATCGCAATCTTTTCTGCTGAAGGTGGGGTTGATATTGAACAGTTGGCTGAGCGAGAACCAGAAAAGGTGCAGAAAAGGCATTTCTCAGTCAGAACCGGTCTTCCTGAATATACAGCCCGGGAGATGATCTCTCAAGCCAGTATTACTGGGAGGACGTTGTTAGGACTGTCCAACATCTTCTCTCTCTTGGCAACCATTTTCTTGGAAAATGACGCTACTGTAACTGAAATCAATCCCCTTGCTCAGACCAAGGATGGCAAGAGAGTGGCCCTAGACTGCCATGTGGAAATCGACGATGATGCCCTTTACAGAAATCCACCTCTTGCACAAAAGGAGAAAGATCCCCACCGAGTTGAAGGTGGTCGTATTGCAAGCGATTTTGAAAAAAAGGCGACTGAGATCGATAATCTTGATCAACGAGGGGTTGCCGGAAGGCTCATCGAGTTTGACGGGAACCTCGGATTAATTATTGGTGGTGGAGGGGCTTCCTTGACCGCATTTGATGCCGTTCAAAGACATGGAGGGCATCCTGCAAACTATTGCGAAATCGGGGGCAATCCCTCGGTGCTAAAGACAAAAGAGCTGACCAAACATATACTTTCAAAACCAGGCGTGGAAAAGATCGCCGTGATCATGAACGTTGTGAGCAATACCCGGGTCGATCTCATAGCCAGGGGTGTAATAAAGGGTATCGTGGAGGTTGGGAAAAACCCCTCGGAGACATTGTGTGTCTTCCGGGTTCCGGGTGCCTGGGAAGAAGAAGGGTTCAAGATCCTCTCCAAATACGGTGTGGATTACTGTGACAGGACCGTCTCCATTGATGAGGCGGCCCGCAGGGGCGTTGAAAAGTTGACAAAGGGTTAGAGAGGCGCTGATATGGCTATACTGGCTAACAAAGATACGAGGATCATTGTTCAGGGGATTACAGGCAGAGAGGCTGTCACCTTTACCAAGGATATGATTGATTACGGGTCAAAGGTTGTTGCCGGGGTTACTCCAGGCAAGGGAGGACAAACTGTCCATGGAGTGCCTGTCTTTGATACGGTCTACCAGGCCGTAAGGCAACATAGTGCCGAGGCCAGTGTCATCTCTGTCCCACCGGCAATGGTAAGAGGTGCGGCATTAGAGGCCTTATCTAACGGAATAAAACTATTGGTTCTTGTGACTGAGCGAGTGCCTGAAAAAGACACTATTGAGGTTGTGGGAGTTGCCAGGGCGGATGGTGCTGTGGTTATTGGCCCCAATACCCTTGGCATGATCAACCCCCACACCGTTAAGATTGGAATGGCCGGTGGACCAGTGGAACATGTGAAGAAGGCATACATGCCCGGCCCCGTAGCTATTGCATCCCGAAGTGGGGGCATGACCACAGAGATTGCTAACCTTTTGACTACTCACGGGATAGGGCAAAGTACGTGTATCAGTATTGGAGGAGATCCTGTGGTAGGCTCCAATTTTCTTGACCTTATCCCTCTTTTTGACAAAGATCCAGATACAAAGGCAATTGTTCTCTTTTGTGAGCCAGGAGGTGTCATAGAGGAAAGGCTTTCCGAACTGGTACTATCAGAGGAGATCAAAACCCCCATTGTGGCCTTTGTTGCCGGTCGTTTTGTGGATACGATGCCAGGAGTCAGATTTGGACATGCTGCCACCATCGTTGAAGGAAAAAGAGGGACCGCTGCTGGCAAGATCGAGCAGTTTCAAAAGGCGGGGATCCATGTGGCAGAGGGGCTCAATGATATTGTCTCCATCCTTGAAACCTTCCTTTGAGAGGTGAGCCATGCCGATACCTATAAGAACAGCACTCTTTGTCCCCGGTAATAGGCCCGATCGTATAGAAAAGGCCTTCAATACAGAGGCCGACGTTATTATTATCGACCTGGAAGATGCCGTTCCCCTTTCCGAAAAAGAGATTAGTCGATCCAAGGTCAGAGAAAAGGTGACCCAGTTCTCAGACAGGATGATGCTTGTCAGGATTAATGCCTTGGGTTCCCCATTTATTGAGGGTGATCTGGAGGAAGCTCTTGTTGAAGGCGTTAACGGGATCATACTTCCCAAGGTAGAAAAGGCTGACGACATTCATGAGATTAACAGCCTCCTTTGTGCGGTCGAAGAAAAGAGAGCCCTCCCTGACGGCTCCATTCGCCTCTTTCCCCTGATCGAGTCAGCTGCTGCTCTACACCACGTTTATGAAATTGCATCTGCCAAAACAAAACCAGAGAGAATGTATACTGCATTATTTGGCGCTGCAGATTACACCCTCAATATGGGCATAGAAATGACCATGGAGGGAACTGAACTCTTTTATGCCCGCTCCAGGATCTCTATTGCCTGTAGGGCCGCTGGAATTGCGCCCCCGATAGACACTCCCTTTATGATTGATCTCAATGACACAGAGGCCTTGATCTCCGATGCTAAGCGGGCAAAGGGATTGGGTTTTCAGGGGAAACAGGTTATCCACCCTAAGCAGATTGAGCCCTGCAACCGTATATTCTCCCCTACCCCGGAGGAAATAGCCAGGGCAGAAAGGATCATTCACGTGTTTGAAGAGGCTGAGGCTGCCGGTATGGCAGCGATCCAGGTGGAGGGAAAGTTTATCGACTATGCAGTGGTAAAGAAGTCCAGGGAGATTCTGGCATTAGCCGCTGCCATTAGCAAAAAGGGGCAACAGTGAATAGTTCTCACAACAACAAGGTAGCACATGGAGCTTGCTATGGGTGAATTCATCACGCTTGACATCGATCTTGGCAGGTGCCTGGGTATTGAGAAGTGTGGTAAATGCATCCAGGTCTGTCCGGTTAATATTTTCACATCAAATGGTGACTATCCAAAAGCAGTAGAAGCTAACGAGGATGAATGCACACTCTGTAAGCTCTGCCTTCAAGGCTGCGAGGTAGATGCAATAACCATTCATAAATTATACGAGGAATAGGGGTCATTCATGCTCACATCTCCTACGATTTCCCAAAAACTGGCCCAGTTTTTCTGTACCCTTCGATACGAAGATCTCCCAGATACCTTGGTCTGTCAAATAAAGACCTTTTTCCTTGACTGGTTGAGTTCGGCACTTGCCGGCCTCTGTCAACCGCCTACTCAAATAGTGCTCTCGCTTGCAAGGGATATGAAGGGATCTGAGGAGGCGACCGTCATTCCAGCGAATAGCAGGCATTTATCTCTGGTGGCTGCCCTGGTTAATGGGGCCTCCTCTCATGTGATGGAGATGGATGACCTGCATCGGCAATCTATCTTTCACCCCGCAGCACCGATCCTCCCGGCGGTTTTTGCTGTGGGAGAAAAGGAGCATGTGTCTGGTTGTGATCTTGTCCTGGGTATTGTTGCCGGATATGAAACGGGGATAAGAGCCGCCCTGGCCGCTGGCAAGAGTCACTATGAGTACTGGCATACGACAGCAACCTGTGGCACCTTTGGTGCAGCAGCCGGGGCAGCAAAGGTCTTGGGTCTAGAGGCAGAGCCTTTTGTGTGGGCTCTTGGTTCTGCCGGGACTCAGAGTTCAGGGCTGTGGGAATTTCTAACCGAAGGCGCCATGAGTAAACAACTTCACCCGGGAAAGTCATCCATGAATGGGCTGCTGGCTGCCCTATTGGCCCAAAAGGGCTTTACCGGTTCGAGCCGCATCTTTGAGGGAAAAAAGGGATTCCTTAAGGCCACATCCGATGATTATGACCTTAATGTCTTGACCGATGGCCTGGGGGAGACCTTTCACACTGCAAGGAATTCTTTGAAATACTATGCCTCATGTGGTCATACCCACTCTGCTATTGAGGCAGTTATCGAGGCCGGGAGCGGGATAAAGGTGGATTCAGCAGCCATCAGATCCATAACCGTTTATATATATCAGGAGGCCCTTGATCTGCTTGAAGATGTGGAGGCCCATACCCCCTACCTTGCCAAATTCAATCTCCCTTTCTGCGTTGCTACGGCGCTCAATTTCGGACATGTTCATCTGGATGATTTCACAACCGAAAGACTCACTAACTCCGAAATACTGCGCCTTATGGGCACTATCTCTGTCAAAGGCGATCCAGAACTTACCCCGCTGTATCCTCAGAAATGGCCCTCCAGGGTGGAAATAGAACTAACAGATGGAAAAAGATATAGTGGATATTGCGAATATCCTAAAGGTGACCCGGAGAATCCAATTTCTGAAAAGGAACTGATTGAGAAGTTCAACAAACTCTGCGGAGATATCATACCAAAGAACCAAAGGGATAGAATCATAGATTTAGTCCTAAATCTTGAAAAGCTCGATGATGTAACGAATATATTTCAAGGTTAACCCTACTAGAAGTCTTCATAGCTCAAGATCTTAACATTTGTGTCAAGTTTTGGTGGCGGCACCACGGTCTAAAGGATAATCGTGATCGTAGACCGGTTGCGGTTGCGCAGCTCGAATCGGTTAACGTGTAACGTCATACGAAACCAGCAGCGCAACCGTAAGACGTTAGACGAAACCAACATCGCTTCGCTTAAAGCAATGGATTATTATTTTCCTTCAATCTCGTCGGTTTGAGGCAAAGCTTCGCTAGATAACTTATGGTATAGGTATTTCCTTTTTTGCCCAATGATTTTACGAATTCTCTCCTCTTACGCCACTACCAGGGGATGGCCCTATGTCCTTGCCTGGTGCCATCGGATCGCCGGACTCTTGCTCATTGGCTACCTGTGGTTTCATATCTATACCCTTTTATCCCTCTCATCGCCCCCCCGCTACGATGCCACGATGAAATTCTACGGATTCTTCCTCTTTACGATTCTCGAGTGGGCCTTAGCGATTCCGGTCATCTTCCATGCCTTCAATGGAGGGAGACTCATCCTGTACGAGAGCTTCGAGACAAGGGACGATGAGTCCATGATTCGCTGGCTGCTGTGGCTTTCCATCCTCTACGTAGCGCTCCTGGGGGCCTTGATGCTGATAGGCAGTCAGAGTGTATCCGCAGTGTTTTTCTGGTTGACCATGCTTGTTGCCGGTTTGACCCTGGCTTATGGGGTTGCATCAAGAATCTGGGCGATCCGGCATTCGCTGCTGTGGAAGCTTCAGAGGATAACCGGTGCCTACTTGTTGATCCTGATTCCGGCCCACATGCTGTTTATGCATTTAAACTACGCAATGGCTCACGATGGGAACACCGTGGTCATGAGAATGCAAAACTACTTTATCAAAGGGGTGGACATCAGCTTGGTGGTCGTGCTCCTGTACCATGCCGGATATGGCCTGGTATCTTTCGCAGGAGACTACCTTGAATCTCGAACCCTCTGGATGGGATTAGCTGTTTTGGTTTTCCTGGTCATGTTGTTGTTTGGAGCTGTTGGAATAAGGCTCGCGCTTATCATTTGACAGGTACAGGGAGCTGAGATGAGCAACACACTTCGGATTGGTTCAACGATCCATTGCGATGTCCTCATTATCGGAGCCGGGGGGGCTGGTCTTCGGTGTGCTGCGGAGATTTTCGAGAAGAAGCCAGGAACCCGCATTATGGCCTTGACAAAGGTCTCCCACCCTCAAAAATCCCATACCGTAACGGCCCAAGGCGGCATGGCGGCTGTAGACCCCAGGGATCCCATAGACAAGCCCATTTATCACATCTTTGACACCTGGAAGGGCTCTGACTGCACGGCGGATCAAAATATCATAAAGAAGATCGTTGATGCCTCGTGGGAACAAATCGCATGGCTGGAAAATCACGGCATGCATTTTAGCCGGGATGAGAAGGGTGGACTCAGCAAGAGGGCCTTTGGCGGCATGACCTTGAATTTCGGAGAATCCCCTGCATTTCGGGCGGTTTTCGAGGCAGATCGAACCGGCAAGGGCATTATGGATACGGTGTGGGGAGAGACCATGAAAGGGGGTATCTCCTTCTTGAATCAGAGCATTGCCACAGAACTCATGTTCAATGGAGATCGATGCGTGGGCGCTATTGTCTTCCGGGAGAAAGAGGGAGAGTTTGTGGCTATTCTATCAAAGGCCACGGTCTTTGCCACGGGCGGCAATGGCCAGGTTTTCAGAATCACTACAAATTGCCGGCAGAACACAGGGGACGGGCTCGCTCTCATCCTCCGG
>JABXJY010000340.1 GCA_013375385.1 Desulfobacterales bacterium | reverse complement strand
GGGCAGAGGCCTTTGCATCCAAGAACGGGCTCCTGCCGTCCCTGGCAGATGGCCTGGGCATCGGCATTGGCTTTACCCTATCGCTGTTTGTCCTGGGATCCCTCAGGGAGCTCCTGGGATCCGGCACCCTGCTGTTCTATGACAGCAGCCATCCCGGCTTCCATGTCATGTGGGAGAGCTTCGAGCCCTTTACCTTCATGCTCAAGCCCCCGGGGGCATTCGTGGCCCTCGGGCTCCTGCTCGGTGTCATGAACCTCATCAGCCGCCACCAGGCACGGAAGGGAGGTTAGCGGTATGGGTGACTTTATCCTCCTGATGATCAGCGCCATCCTGGTCAACAACATCCTGCTGATCCGGTTTCTGGGCAACTGCCCCTTCTTGGGGGTATCGAGGTCTATGGATACCGCCACCGGCATGGGCCTGGCTGTCATCTTTGTCCTGACCCTGGCGGGGATGATCACCTGGCTCGTGCACACCTATATCCTGGTGCCCCTGGCCTTAGAGTACCTGAGGACCATTGCCTTTATCCTGGTCATTGCCACCCTGGTTCAGTTTGTGGAGATGGTCATCCAGAAGACCGCCCCACCCCTCTATGAGGCCCTGGGGATCTATTTGCCGTTGATCACCACCAACTGTGCCGTCTTTGGCGTGGCCATCATCAACATCAACGAGGGATATGACCTCATCACCGCCATCTTTTTCTCCTTTGCCTCTGCCTGCGGCTTTGCCCTGGCCCTGGTGCTCATGGCAGGGATGCGGGAGCGGTTTGCCCTCGTTGACATCCCCAAGCCCCTCGAGGGAACCGCCATCGGGCTCATTACGGCCGGGCTCATTGCCCTGGCATTCTCCGGGTTTATCGGGTTGGTGTGAACTCGTTGCTGGTTGCTGGTTACTCGTTACTCGTTTTTTAACCAACAACCAAGAACGAATAACTATAGTGAACGACAACAGAAAGCAGTCATTGCGAGGAACGATAGTGACGAAGCAATCTCATGGGATTGCGTCGCTGCGCTCGCAATGACAGGCTATTGAATGCGTACTTATTTGAGTCGTTCACTATAATAACGAGGAACTAACATGATCGGAATGCTCGCCATTGGAGGGATTGGCTTGATTGCTGCGGTGCTGTTGGGGATCGCCTCAAAGCTCTTCTATGTGGCCGTTGACCCCGTGGTCCTGGAGATCGCCGAGGCCCTTCCCGGTGCCAACTGTGGGGCCTGTGGCTATGCAGGGTGCTCGAGCTGTGCCAAGGCCATTGCCCGGGGAAGGGCACGTGCCGATGCCTGCCTCGCCGGGGGCCCCGAGGTGGCCCTGTGCGTTGCCGGGGTCCTGGGGGTTACCGTCGAGCTCAAGGAGCCTGACACGGCACGAGTTGGCTGCTGGTATAACCTCAAGGATGCGGACACCAAATTTAGCTACGATGGTGCCAGAGACTGCCGGGCAGCAACCCTGCTCTTCGGGGGGAGCAAGCTCTGTGAGATCGGGTGCCTGACCCTGGGAACCTGTGTGAGGGCCTGCCCCTTCGATGCCATCACCCTGGGCAAGAGGGGGCTCCCTGAGGTGAATGGGAACCTGTGCACGGGGTGCGGCACCTGTGAGCAGATCTGCCCCAAGGGGATCATACGGCTCAGTTCCGAGACCAGGCGGATCCAGCACCTCTACACAACCGATGAGTGCACCTCTCCGTGTCAGCGGACCTGCCCTGCCGGGATCGACATCCCGGAGTATATCAGACAGATCACCAAGGGAAACTACCGGCAGGCCATCGGGGTGATCAAGGAGAAAAACCCCCTGCCCCTGACCTGTGGCAGGGTCTGCCCCCACCCCTGTGAGGATCTCTGCCGGCTGGGAAAGGCAGCCGATCCGGTCAATATCAACCACCTGAAGCGCTTCGTCGCCGATATCGAGATGGAGACCGCTCATCGGATCACCCCCTATGTGGCACCTCAGAGTGGCAGGCGGGTTGCCATCGTTGGCGGGGGACCCGCAGGGCTCAGCTGTGCCTACTACCTGGCACGCCTCGGCCATGCCCCCACCATCTTTGAGGCCATGCCAGAGTTAGGCGGTATGCTCAGATACGGTATCCCTGAATATAGGCTTTCCAAGGCGACCCTGGACTGGGAGATCGAGGGGATCCTCGCGCTCGGGGTGGAGGTGAGGACCGGGCTCAGCATGGGGGAGGACTTTACC
>JABXJY010000339.1 GCA_013375385.1 Desulfobacterales bacterium | reverse complement strand
AAGGATCATATTAAGGATGTCAGAAGGAGAGCAACAGAGGCACTGAGGAACATAGCAGGGAAGGACTTTGGCAAAGACCCTGCCAAGTGGCAAGAGTGGTGGGAGAAAAACAAGTAGGCTGCGAAAAAAGATCTATCCACTGGACAGGCAAAAGATCTTGAGTCACGCAAAGCGCAAAACATCATCGAGAGGAGGATAATACTATGTCTTACTCGATTGAGCACGTCAGCATCCGGTGTCGGGATCTAGAAGCCTCTATCGATTATTTTCGACGAATGTTTGATGCCGAGGTCATCTTGAGGCGAAAGCCTGACGAATCGAGGAGAATCACCTTTCTTCGTTTAGGGGACAGCATGGTTGAGCTCATGGAGATGGGCCCCGGCTCCGAGCCCCCCGAACCCATGAAGCATTATGGAGTCCACCACATCGGGATCAAGGTCGACGATTTTGAATCTGCTTACCGAGATCTTCAGGCCAAGGGAGCCGATTTCCTCGGCGAACCATTCGAGCCAACCCCTGGGATTCGCCTGGTCTTCTTGAGGGAACCGAACGGGGCGGTCATCGAGCTGGCACAGAGAGACCCCCAGGTCTTTCAGGACGCACTGGCCAAGGGAACCGTGGACTGGTAGTGTGAGGGGTTGATACACCAATAGTTTTTCCCTAGAGGCGTGAAAGGCAGTTGAGATGATGTCTTAGGATGGAGGCCCCAATGAGTGTATTATTTGAAGCATATGAATTCTCCGGCATAAAAATGCGCAACCGCTTCGTTCGGTCTGCCACGGTCAATAACCTTACCAACGAAGAGAATCGCTTTACCCCCGAGCATCGGAAGCTTTACACCGATCTTGCACGAGGAGGACTTGGCCTTATCATCGCTGGTGTTCATAGACCCAAGCGTGAGTGGTTCTTGGGTCACGTGTACCAGCAGCCATGCCTGGACATGCCCACCATGGAGGAAGAAATGGGTGCGCTTGTGGACGAGGTGCATCGATTGGGAGCTGCTTTCGTGTCTCAGATCTCACCGCCCTTCAAGATCCGCGGCAGGCAGGTAAGTGCCTCGGCTACGGACGTAAGCGTTGTTCCAGAACCTCTGGAGCAGGAGGACATAGCCGAGATCAAGACCGCTTACCGCAACGCAGGTCGGGTCCTGAGGTCAGCAGGTTGCGATGGCGTCGAGTTGCACTGCTGCCACAACGATGTGTTGAGCCGCATGATCTCGCCCTTCTTCAACCAGCGCAAGGATCAATACGGAGGTTCGGTCGAGAACCGTGCCCGTCTGGTGCTGGAGCTCGTGCAGGAGCTCAAGGAAGGCGCCGGTGATGATTTCCCGGTGATGATCAAGATGAATGCCTCCGATTTTCGAGAGGGTGGCATGACGGTAGATGATGCTGCCGAGATAGCCGCGATCCTGGCCACCGGCGGCATCTGCGCCATAGAGCCCTCCTGCGGCGGCGCAGGAGCTTCTTACACCCCCTCCGGTCCGATTGAAAAGGATGAGTGGCATGAAGGTTATTTGATTGAGTATGCGGCGCGCATAAAAAAGGCAGTCGATGTGCCAGTCATGGTGGTTGGGGGCATCCGTGACCTCAAGATGATGGAAGAGGTAGTCGACACCGGCAAAGGCGATCTGATTTCCATGTGCAGGCCGTTTATTCGCGAACCGGATCTCATCAATCGGTGGTTATCCGGAGACACCTCGCCATCCAGGTGCGAGTCTTGCGACGGCTGCTTAAAGGAGACCATGCGTGGCCGTAAGGTCCGCTGCGTGCAGGTTACACGGGTTGACGGAACGCGGAAAGAGAATTGAGCATTGCGGGTGCGGGGATTCAAATAGCTCTGGCAAGGAGGAACTGCCATGAGCGCCCATTATGCTGCCTCAAAGGCTGGGGTAATTTGCCTTACCAAATCCTTTGCCAAGGAACTGGCAGCTTTTGGAGTGACGGTCAATGCCATTGCCCCAGGCCCCGTTGATACAGCCATGACACAGGCTTGGCCGCCAGAGGCCAGGGAGGATGTGCTCAGGCAATGCCCGTTGGGGAGGCTTGCCGACACCGAAGACGTTGCCGAAGCGGCACTCTTTTTGCTTTCCGATGCGGCCAAACATATCACAGGCGAGATATTGGATGTAAACGGCGGCACGTTAATGGATTAGTAACGTCAGTATCCCTGAATTAAAGACTTATACCTAAACT
>JABXJY010000338.1 GCA_013375385.1 Desulfobacterales bacterium | reverse complement strand
TAAAACTGAAGGTAAAGGAGAAGGGGATCACCTTTGATTGCATAGCATTTGGTAGCGCCGGATTCCACCCTCTCGAGGGAAAATCAGTGGATATACTCTTTCATCTGGGGACTAATACATGGCAGGGAATAGAGTCGATCCAGCTGGTAATAGTAGACCTCCACCTTAATTGATAGGCTATTTCAAGCCCTTATCTCTCGCCCATGTAGCCCTTCATATATTTAAAGAATTCGGAGTCGGTTGAAAGCAAAAGGGTGCTGTCTTTATCCAGGGTCTTTTTGTAGATATCGAGTGTATTAGTAAAGGAGTAAAAATCAGGATCTTGTCCATAGGCCTCGGCGTATATCCTCGTGGCCTCGGCATCTGCCTTCCCCTTTATCTCCTGTGCCGTTCTGTATGCCTCGGAGGTGATCCTCTTCATCTCCCGTTCTTTATCACCCTCTATCTTTCTGGCCTCTCCTTTCCCTTCAGATCGAAACTTCTCGGCTATCTGCTTCCGCTCTGCAATCATCCTCGCGTAGACCGATTTTTGCACCTGTTCTACATAATTCAATCTCTTTATCTTAACATCAACCAGTTCTATACCGAATTCGGCCAGCTTCGGCTGTGCCTGTTCCATGATGCCCTTGGTAATCTTCGCCCTTCCCGTTTTGACCTCTCCCAGGGGACTGATTTCCTTTACCTCATCCACTCCCTCTTCACGGATATCCAGTTCCCTGTTGGTCATCCTCACGGTTTCAATCAAGGAGTATGAGGTAACGAAGTTCCTTACTGCAGCATCGATAATGTCATCCAGCCTACCCAGGGCGCCGTATTCGTTTCTGACCGTCTCAAAGAACTTCAGGGGATCAACGATTTTCCACCTGGCAAAGGTGTCTACCCATATAAAGGTCTTATCCAGGGTTGGAATCTGACCGGGATCCCCGTCCCATTCAAGGAGGTTTTTTGGAAAATAGTTTGCCTGCTGAATAATGGGGATCTTAAAGTACAGACCGGGATCCGTTTTTGGTTTCCCAATAGCCTTACCAAACTGGGTAACGACCACCTGTTTGGTTTCGTCCACAACATACACTGCGCGCCACCTCGAAAAGAGTAAAAAGATAGCGATAATGACCAGAATAAAGATTACCCCCTTTTTCATTTCTCAGCCCCCTTCTCCCTCCCTAAATTGAGTAAGGGGAGGAAATTCGTTTGCTCTGCGTCCATGATATACTTGCTTCCCAAGCTCGGAAACACATCCCTCAAGGTCTCAAGATAGAGCCTTCTCCTGGTCACGTCCTCTGCCTTCTTATACTCGGCATAGAGGGCAAGAAACCTGGCTGCATCCCCTTTAGCCCTGTTGATCCTGTCAAGGGCATACCCTTCAGCGGATTTGATGGTCTTCTCCGCATTTCCCTTAGCAGCTGGAATAGCCTTATTATATTCCTCCCTGGCCTGATAAATCATGCGCTCCTTTTCCTGAACTGCCTGATTAACCTCATTAAAGGATGGCTGAACTGGCTCGGGGACATTGGTCTTCTTCATCTCAATGGTAACTACGTTTAATCCGGTTTCCGCTTCATCTAATTCCTTCTGTAGGAGCAGCTTCGCCTGGTCAGCAATCTCCTCCCTCTTGCTGATTACCTCATTGATACTTCTATCTCCTACCACCAGTCTCATGGTGGCCTCAGCCAAATCCCTCAAGGTAGATCTTACATTCCGAACCTTGAAGAGGTAGTTATAGGGATCCTTGATCCTAAACTGCACTATCCATGGAACCACGGCCACATTGAGATCACCGGTAAGCATGAGGGATTCATTGAGATAGGCCGTATCCCTGGCATACTGCGTCCTAACACCCGCCCGTATAGTCCTCAGACCGAATTCCACTTTGTTGATTTCTCTCACCGGTACCTTTGTTAACTTTTCTATTCCCCAGGGGAGTTTGAAATTTAAGCCTGGTGAGGTTGTTCTGACGTATTCGCCAAATCGTTGTATTATACCTACCTCATTCACGCCAATCGTATAAAAGGAGGAGGATATAACGATCAAGATAATGATTCCTGCGATTATAAGCCAGAGCCCACGAAATCTGCCCGTCATCCCCTTAAATTTACTGAAGACCTCATCCATCTGGGGTGGACTGCCACCCCTGCCCATCTTTTGCTTTTGCAGCTTGTCCCAATCCCATGGCATGGTATGTCACCTCCAAAAAGATC
>JABXJY010000084.1 GCA_013375385.1 Desulfobacterales bacterium | reverse complement strand
ATGGAAATGGCTGTCAAGGGAAAAATTATTTTCTCACAACATGGCTGAAGTGAAAGAGGGGATGGCCTGTCATAAGGGAATTGCACCAATACCAGTACGTTGATTGTCTATCAGAATTCTTTAGATCATTATGGGATGGTAAAGGATTTTACAGAGCGGATTTGGCAGAAGATAAGATTGGAGAATTAGACAAAGCAGGAAAAAATAAAAAAACACTTGACTTATTTTTTTGCTGTTATAGCCTGAGAGTATTCTGGTAAATTATGAAATGTTAACGTTCTTTGTTAATATATCCTGGGTGCTTGTTGTTGGTGTCAAAAAAGATGGCCCACGTTGGGGCAGCAGTTGCGTGGTTGCCCCATGTCCTTTAATGCCAATGCCATTCGGCTAGGCGTCTCCGTAGTCCCCCACTTGATCCAGAAAGTCCCCAAGTGAAACAGCTTCAGAAAAACTGTTCGTTCGCCCTGCGACTGAATCGTTCTCCAAAGACACTTCGCCACGATGCTCGAATCTGTGTAACTCCAAACGTAACTCATACGAATGGGCTTTGCGACTCCATCAGATATCTTCATGTAGTGCCTTTTCGATATCGAGACTTTTCAATCCCTCTAAACCATATCCTCGGAAGCGCTACGGATAGTCGTCGAACTGCTTTCGGTTAATGCCACTCCCGCTGCAAGCTTCAGAGACCTAGCCCGGTGCTTTACCCAGTCCTAACGGAGTCATATATGGCAGAGGGGTGTGCCTACGGCATTGGTGTTGGTCTCTGCCACTAACAGCAGAGAGCAGAATGTCAAGCAGCAAGCTTAACACTAAACCCTAGTTAAAGGAGGTATCTATGAGCCAGGCAAAAAACGGAGATACGGTAAAGGTACACTTTACGGGCAGGCTGGAAAACGGTGAGGTATTTAGCAAGGCAAAGGAGGATGAGCCCTTTGAATTCACCCTTGGAAGTGGAGAGCTTATTCCAGGCTTTGACAAGGGTATCGTCGGTATGCAAGTCGGACAGATAAAAACAATTACAGTTCCCCCGGAAGAGGCATTTGGAGAAAGACACGAAGACCTCGTGGTGGATGTAAATAGAACCCATATTCCCGAACATATTACCCCTGTTATCGGACAGCAGCTCCGGATCCGGCGGAGAAGCGGCGATCTTCTAAAGGTGACTATTGCAGATGTGGATGAAGATACCGTCACTCTAGATGCTAACCACCCATTGGCTGGAAACACCTTGTTTTTCGAGGTGAAATTAGTTGAAATCGCATAAACTCTGTTTCCTTTTGAAGTCCTAATCCAACAAAAACACTATGAAGCCTCACGCGGGGAGAGTGTGTTTTCAGCCCCGCGAGCGTTTTGACTAACACGCTTTTCTTGCAAGTAATCTGCCTTAGCCAAACTCTGCCAGAATGGCCAAGGCTAGCGAGGAGGTCACAATGAATATCTATGTAGGTAATCTGTCGTACGAGGTAACCGAAGAGGATCTCAGGCAGGCTTTTGAGGGCTTCGGGCAGGTCGTATCTGCCACCATTGTAAAAGACGGGTGGAGTGCCAAATCGAGAGGATTCGGGTTCGTGGAGATGCCCGATAAAGCTGAAGCTCAATCCGCGATAAACGACCTGAACGGCAAAGAGTTGAAGGGACGAGCTATTAGGGTTAGCGAGGCTCGCTTTCGTTCAGGACCCCGCCGAGGTAGCGGAAGGGCAACCGGTGGAAGAGGAGGTAGATGGCGTCCATCATATTAAGCAGTGCTCATTAAGATCACTGAGTTGAGTTTGTTTCCTTTTGGTTTGTGTTTGCGAATATTTGACCTCAGATTAAACAATTTGGTAACCTTATGACTATACCGAATGCTATTGTTTAGTAAAATCTGATTGAAAGTAATTATCAGCTATGGCAACAAATATGAAATTTCTCAGAACCCTTTTGTGTAGATTAATCAGGCTGTTAAGATAGCGCTCGAATGAGTATTCCTATCCAGCCTTGATCTTGGCTAGCACCAAGAAGGAATCAAAAAAATCTCCGCAATGGAATCTAGAGACATTCTCAATTGTTTGAATAAGAGATTAATTCCAGTTGAAACATGCAATCAATTGTTATTGCGCGAAACTATCGAATAGCAGTTAGTATTATTCCGTTTTGCAGATTGAAGGTTATGGTAAACAAGAAACTTTTTCTGCTTCTGAGTACACCTTATATTTATGTTCATGCGGATTTACTCTATTTTGTCAAGCCAAAATTCTTGCCAAGATTCTTGATTTCGGGGCTAATCTTCACAAAAATTTCTCTTGACTTGATATTCCTTTTTTCCTTCAATTAGATCAAGCTAACCATCGCTAGGCACTTTGTGGAATATCTCCAATATGGACTTGGCGTCATTCCCACGAATGAATTAGTAAGAAACTCATGAGGGGAAAGAAACTGTATGTTTTTTGCAAACCTTTACCCATCTAGACCTGATCAGCGCTGCATCTAATCCTGACAAATCCATAGAAAGGCACAAAAGGCAGTAACCTGGCATTCTAAAAACCTTAACATAACGTAAAGGCGAGATGAGTTCATGGCTGATGTATTTCAATTTCTATCCAGCGCATCCTTGGAGAAACTCACTGGCCGAAAGGCTGAAACCCTTGATGAACTGCTTAATCTCATAAATACATGCCCGGATTCATCTATCTTCTATCACACCTTCTCGGCCTATATGAAGATGCGGGAGATACGGCTGCCTTATAACAACGACTTTTCCTACTGGATTTCTAATGGTCTCAATGAGAAAGCACTAGCGGAAAAAATAATGGCCACTGATTTGTCTGAATACAATACCCTTAGAAGCTTGAGGTTGAGGCTTATTGATATCATTGAGGATTACAGGAACCAGAAATCTGAGGCCTTTCAAAAGAGAGCCGATGATCCTTTCCATCTTTTTGATATCATCAGGGTAGTATACCTGACCGATAAGTTTGCCTATGATCTGAAATCCTTTCGAGAGGCAATATCAACCATTAGTATCTATTCGATATACTTCCATTTTATCGAATGCCAGCTGGAGAAAGACCTTCAAACCAATGACTTCTCGACATGGATAGAATCGAGTCTTAACTTGCCAGATCTGGCACAAATGATAAAAAGGATCGACCTCAATGCATACACACTGGAAGGACTGAGAACTCGTATCCTTCAACTAATCGATGGATATTTGGAGGAGATATCCAAAGGGTTAACCTCGGCAGGCTTGGATTATTAATACGCTTCAAGCCATATAGTGAAACTCCAAGGTATCAGGATGAAAGCACCAACATTGTTTGATTATAAAGAAGTGGTTGGCCCAGACATTATTGAGGAGCTGACAATCCTTGCCTCTCATTTGGCTAACCGTTCAATTAAAATGGTAAATTCTACCGCAGTGGGAGGCGGGGTCGCTGAGATGCTTCATTGCATTGTTCCTCTCCTCAATGAGTTGGGAATCCAGGTTACATGGGATGTGATTCAAGGGGACCAGACATTTTTTGACATCACAAAACGTTTTCACAATGCCTTACAAGGTCAAGAGGATTATTTTAAGGAAGATGTATTCAACACTTATTTGGCCTACAATGAGAAAAACAACGATGAAATAGATTTTGGTGAAGATCTTATCGTCATTCATGATCCCCAGCCGCTAGCACTGATCAACTGGAACCAGAGGCGAAAAAACAAATGGGTATGGAGATGCCATGTAGACATGTCTCATCCTAATCCTCAAGTCTGGAGATTCCTTAAACCATTTGTTGAGAAATATGATGCTGCTATCTTTTCGTCGCCTCTTTTTTCTCCGGAATTAAACATTGCTCAATATCGATTTTATCCGGCCATTGACCCGTTGTCCGACAAGAACAGAGACCTAGATGCTGTCTATATTGATCGTGTCTTGATGCAATACGGAATTCCCAGAGATAGACCGATCGTTACCCAAATTTCACGATATGATCCTTGGAAAGATCCTGTAGGAGTTATCCAAGCCTTTAAGATGGCACGAAAATACGTGGACTGTCGTTTGCTTTTAGTTGGAGACAAAGCTGCAGATGATCCTGAAAGTGAAAAAATTCTGGAAAAGGTAAGAGCTGAAGCAGGGGATGATCCTGATATACACATTCTTCTGTTTAGCCCTTCCATTGCTACCGAGATAAATGCGTTTCAGCGTGCCTCAGATATTGTGATACAGAAGTCTCTCAGGGAGGGGTTTGCCTTGACAGTTTCGGAAGCACTCTGGAAAAGACGACCTTTGATCGGTGGAGCTGTAGGCGGTATTCCAGCCCAGATCATCCATGGTCATACTGGCCTATTGGTCCACTCTGTTGAGGGTGCTAGTCTGGGAATACGATGGCTAATAAACCAACCCGATTTCGCCAAACAATTGGCTGAAAATGGCCATCAAAGAGTGAAGGACGAATTTTTAATCACTAAGAGTCTAAAACGATATCTATTGTTGCTCCTAACACTGGACAAGCAAAAAGAGCAGACAATATTTCTTTCATATTGAAAAAATAAACAAAGACCATATGAAAATTTTAAACCCTGAAATCGACCTCAAAACGTTCTATAAGCACATGCGTAATGCCAGTCAAAAAGCATTATTGCTGGATTACGACGGGACTCTCTCCCCGTTTCAGGCCGATCGAAACAAAGCTTTTCCATACCCCGGAGTACTCCAAGTTCTAAATAAAATCATGCAAGCGCCTGGTATCCGTCTTGTAATTATCAGCGGAAGATGGATTAAGGACCTCACTCCTCTTTTGAAGATGACAAGAAACCCGGAGATATGGGGTTCCCACGGGTTAGAGCGGCTAAGAACGGATGGTTCTTATGAGATCGCATCCATCGATGAAGATGCATTAGAAGGCATAGTTGCAGCGGACGAGTGGATTCAAGCGGTTGGACTTTCAGATCGTTGTGAGGAAAAACCGGGTTCTCTTGCACTCCACTGGCGAGGCTTAGATGAGCAAAAGGTTATTGAAATAAAAAGACAGGTGGAGCCAAAATGGTCACTAATTGCAGGAATTTGGGGTCTAAGCCTAAGAGAGTTTGATGGTGGTCTTGAACTCCGTGTTCCCGGGAGAGATAAAGGAGATGCAGTAAAAAATATTCTCACAGAAATGGATCAAAATGCTGTTACTGCTTACTTGGGCGATGATTATACTGATGAAGATGGTTTTAAATCCATAAAAGGTAAAGGAATTGGTATACTGGTTCGTGAAGAATTACGACCAACGGCGGCCGATATCTGGATCAGACCTCCTGAAGAACTTATTGAATTTCTTTCACATTGGTTACCTCATGCTGAGAGAAATCATGGTCGTACCGAGTGAACTATTCAACAAATACTGGGGCAAATACTGGATGATCTTGGCGAGGCTTTTAGTAATCTGGGCAAGTACTCCAAAAACAAACATTTCACAACGGCGTCGACATGAGTGACCTAGTCATTGTTTCAAATAGGGGGCCATTTAGCTTTTCAGGGAGTTTTCTCACTCAAGCTGAAGCATGCCTGAAGAGCGGAACTCGTCCGCACTCCCCGAAGTTCGGAGAGGGTGGCCTTGTTCAGGCGATGGCCGGACTTCTGAAACCAGGCTCATGGAACACCACATGGATCGGTGCTTCTATGGGCGATAGGGATATCGATGTTGCCAGGGGGCACTACACACGATTGTTTAAGAGAATGGTTAAGGAGAAACATGCCCCCGATTATTTTCCTCACATAGAGATAGGGCCAGATAACAGGATGCATTTCAGGTACAAAGAATATGATTTTTACATGAGGTTTGTTTTCTTTGACACAAAGCACATGCACAGTTACTACAATAGATTTGCCAACGGGTTTCTCTGGCCCCTTATGCATCTTACAAGACCGCCGCTATTCTACAAGAAGGCAAAAACGTTCCCCAGGCCATATTTAGAGAAAAACGACTTCGTGCAGTACACGAGCAGCGGAGTTACATTTGCAAACACGATAGTTGATGAAATTCGTAAGAGCAGGGAGTTCCAGAGAAAAGGAGATCACATCGTAGTATGGAACCAGGATTACCACCTAATGCAAATCTCAGAAGTATATAAAGCATTGCTCGTCGAGGAGGGGTTCTCCGATGAAGAGAGGAAAAGGATCCATGTGGGACAGTTCATGCACACCCCTTTCTTTAATATTCATGAAATCCAAGGCCTTATACGAGAGGATAAAAGGAACAGGGTTAAACTCCAAATACATGACCCCTTTGGTGAAAGCATCGAAAGTGTGTTGCAGAAACTGACCTGGGGTATGCTTTCCAATGATTTCATAGGCTTCCATACTAAAGAGTACTGCGATCATTACCTGGAAGCGCTTGAAGAATGGTTTCCCGTGGACATAAGAGTAGGAGGAGAATTCTATGAAATAACCCATCAAGATCGCGTTACAACCATTGGCGCCTTTCCGATAGGTTTGGATGTTGATCAGATTGTCTCTGAGGTGTCGGAGGGAAAAACCCTGGAATACAAACTGGGTAGGGAAAGCCTGTATCAGAAGATAACGAATGACAGAAAGAGGGGAAGATATATCTTCGGGGGTTTAGAGAGATGTGACTATACAAAGGGCCTTGTTGAAAGGCTCAGCATCTTTTACCATGCCCTCAATAGACTTAGAGCTTCAAGAGGAGATGCTCGCTTCTACCAGGTAACGGCTCCGAGCAGGTCTGAAAACCCAGACTATCAAAACCTTTATGCTGCCTTGGAACAAGAAGTCGCAAAAGCCAACAGCAGATTACGAGGAGAATATATTATCCATACGGGTGAAGGCATCCCTGCTCCCCAGAATTACAGGTTTTTGAAGGAAGTAGATGTAATGCTGGTAACCCCTTTAGAGGATGGTATGAACCTTGTGGCGTTTGAATATATCCTCTCACAGAAATACAGAAGTCCTACAGAAAGAGGAATGCTTGTGTTAGGCACAAGTGGCGCTTCAAGGGTGCTCAGCGAAAGGGGTTTTGGCGAAAAAGACGGGATTATATACGTTAACCCAATGAAGCCAAAAGATGCGGGAGAGAAAACCGCAGAAGCATTGAGAAGGGGACGGCATCTCTCAGAGAGTGTAATCAACTACGTTGAAAAGGAACGGAGGGTAGATGATTGGGCCGAAAAAAATATTGATGCTATTTTAAGCTGCAGAAAGACTGCATGAATTTCTTCATATTCCTAAGAAGAGCAGAGGCAAAGGATAACCCCGTTGCTCGACCCTGCAGCGCATTATCGGCCCTTGTAGATCTCATCGGCGCTTTTGATATAGGAATTAATTCCCCTGATAATGCCTTCGGCCACGCTTTCCTGGTATTTCTTGCTGGACAACCTTTTTGATTCCATGTGATTGGTCAGGAAGCCTGCCTGCACAAGAATCGCTGGCATCTGGGCACCAATCAATACGTAGAAGGGGGCCTGGTTTACACCGAGGTCCTTTACTGGCCCATATTCCCTCTTAATGCGGACCACCAGACCCTTCTGAACCTCATGAGCCAGTCGGCTTGACTCGTGAATCTTGGTATTCAACATGAGGTCGCTAAGGATCGCCTGAAGATCGCTTATATTTTTTTCGGACGTTGCATTCTCCCTGGCAGCCACCATTACACCTCTCATGTCGGTCGCTATGTTCAGGAAGTATGTCTCGAACCCATAGATGTTTTTATCCTCGTGGGCATTAATATGTAGAGAGATAAAGAGGTCCGCCTTCTTCACGTTGGCAATGGCAGTTCTCTGCTCCAGCGTTCGAAAGATATCCCTAGTTCTTGTGAGAAAGACCTCACAGCCAAGATCTTTCACCATCTTTTTCGCCAGTATCTTGGCGATACTGAGAGTAATGTCCTTTTCTTTTATCCCTCCTCGCGTAGAGCAGCCCAGGTCTTTCCCCCCATGCGCAGGGTCGATCACGATTCTCTCAGCGCTCGCTCCAGGCCGTCTCGCAAGTGATACGGTACTGTCAGGGGCCTTCTCCTTTCTTTCAGGCCTCCGGACGTCCATCACGATTCGAAAAGGATCGTGAAGATGGAAAACCTTGTACCCGCCAATGCTGTCGATATCAAGGACTACGCGCACCGTGTCTCTGGTGTGTTGGCCTGCCCTGACCCTTTGGAGCAGCCCGTCCCTGATCGGTATTGGACTGTCAATCTCTGAAGTGACATGCGCATTCTTGAGGTCCAAATAGAGCCTCCGCGGCTTTTTGAGATTGGGGTCCGATTTGAGCAAGTGGTGCTCATATTTCACGGGGCTCTCGAGGTCGACAACTACCCGTGTGTAATCTGGAGCAGACCAGTGCCGGATATCGTGGACCACGATCAACTCTCTCTCGTCTCTCTCCTTATCCCTTTTGCCAAGAGTTATGGCCAATTCTTCCAACATTTTCCTGGCTCTTGATCGCATGTCGCCTGAGGGGAATTGTTTATTCAGTTTTGAGAACTCCGCATAAGCCTGGACTGGGTCCTTCTTATACCTGTAAAAGATCTCCCCGATCCGATACTGGGCGTCATCTGCAAGGCGGTGTTCCCTGTATTCGTCCACCACTCGCCTGTATAGACGAACGGCTTCGTCCAGATTTTTCGATTTCCCGGAGTAACCATAAAGACCTGTAAAGAGGCCGGCCGATCGATATATGGCCCAAGCCGCCTGATCGCTTTTTGGGTACCTGGTGTAAACGTACTCGTAATGCCGAATACATCTTAACCAGTTGTGGCGATATCTCCTTTTCTTCGGGGAACGATTTAAGGCTCTGCGGCACCGGTTAGCCTTCTTGAGCAGTACGGCAGGCTTACCCGAGCTCTTGCATAGCGCCTCAGATCCGCCCATGAAGAAGAGAAGGTAAAAGATCACCACTACGATGTAGCTAACGTTCTTTAACATGCCTTCTGTGCCATGCTCTAGCCAGGTCTGCCCCCATAATTTCAGAAACAATGATCATGACCACAATATCTTAGCCTGCATCATTCCTTATGACCGCCAGGTTAGAGAATGTCTTGCATATTCCTTTAGAAATATTTGGTCAAATCTTTCCGATCTCAGTCAAATAGGTTCATTTGACCTCTCCGTTCTTGCTTCTGGCTTCCGGCCTTTTATACATCTTGATAACGCCTTCCTGGATTCTGTCTGTTCCTTCTATTTCTTCTTTCTTCTCTTCATAGATCTTCCTGGCCTCAGTTGGGTTTTCAATAATATAGGGTGTCAGAAAGACGAAAAGGTTGGTCTTGTTTCGGGACCTGGAAACTGATTTGAACAGCCAACCCAGGGCCGGGATATTTCCGAGGCACGGTACCTGGTAGGTTCCCCTCTCGGTGCTTTCGCCGATAATTCCCCCGATAACCACGGAATTCGTATCCTTCACAATGACCGTGGTCTCCGCAGAGCGCTTCAGGGTAGTCGGTCTGAACTGCTCAGCCCCTTTCTTTAATGTTACTACCTCTTGAAAGAGCTTTAACCTTACAAACCGCTCCTGGCTAATCTGGGGGGTGATCTTGAGTGTCACGCCCACATCCTTGTACTCGTAGGTCTGGTAGATCTGCTCACCAGTAGCCTCCTTGGTGATGTAGGGGACATTTTCCCCCACCTTGATCTCTGCCTCCTCATTG